>JALYMZ010000100.1 GCA_030773435.1 Actinomycetota bacterium
CGGACAGGGGTCGACCTCCGGTGGCTCCGGCGTCTCGACGCCGGACTGGCCGAGGGTCCGCTCGAACGCAGCCTGCCAGTAGCCGTCCTGGTAGGACTGCTGGATCGTGTCGTTGAGGAACTGGCACATGTCGGTGTCGTCCGGCGGGAAGTAGCCGATGCCGTAGCGCTCCTCGCTGAACGGCTCGGCGACCACCTCGAGGTTGTCCGGGTCCTGCGCGGCGTACCCGAGCAGGATCGCCCCGTCGGTGGTCACCGCGTCGACGGTGTTGTTCTGCAGCTGGCGGACGCAGGCGGAGTAGGTGTCGAACGGCACCGGGTCGGCGTCGTACTCGGTCACGACGTTCTCCAGCGACGTCGACCCGGTCACCGAGCACACCCGGATGCCCTTCAGGTCCTCGGGGCTGGTGATCTTGTCCTTGTCCTCCTCCCGCACGAGCAGCTGCTGGCCGGTCACGTAGTACGGGCCGGCCTGTCCGACCAGCGCGCGGCGCTCGTCGGTGATGGAGTACGACGCCAGCACGATGTCGACCCGGCCGTTCTGCAGGAACGGCTCCCGGTTGTCCGACACCGTCTCCTGCCAGGTGATGTTCTCCGGCGCGATGCCGAGCTGGCCGGCGACGTACTTGCCCATCTCGATGTCGAAGCCGATCGGCTCCTCCGCGCCCGGCTCCTGGAACCCGATGCCGGGCTGGTCGTACTTCACGCCGATGGTGATCTCGCCGGCCTCGGCGTACTCCGCCATCTTGCTGCCCTGCGGGAAGTCGGGGTTCTCGACGACCTCGACCTCGCTGCCGCCGCCAGTTCCCTGCCCGCAGGCCGACAGGACCAGCGCGGACGCGGCGGCGGCGACGAGCGCCCTGCCGACACGGACACTGCCGAGTCCGGCCCTGCCCAGCCCGGCGCTGCCCTTGCTGACACGTCTCTTGCTCAGCTGCATGGTTGTCCCTTCTCAGTGCTTGAGGATCTTGCCGAGGAAGTCCTTGGCCCGATCCGACCGTGGACGGGTGAAGAAGTCGTCAGGCTTGGCTTCCTCGACGACCTGACCGGCGTCCATGAAGATGACCCGGTTCGCGGCGGTGCGGGCGAAGCCCATCTCGTGGGTGACGACGATCATGGTCATGCCGCCGCGGGCGAGGTCGACCATGACGTCGAGGACTTCCTTGATCATCTCGGGGTCCAGCGCCGACGTCGGCTCGTCGAACAGCATGACCTTCGGGTCCATCGCGAGCGCACGGGCGATCGCGACGCGCTGCTGCTGACCCCCGGACAGCTGCGCGGGGTACTTGTTGGCCTGGTCGGCGACGCCGACCCGCTTCAGCAGCTGCTCGGCCCGCTTGCGGGCCTGCGGCTCCTTCTGCCGGCGTACCTTGACCGGGCCGAGCATGACGTTCTCCAGCACGGTCTTGTGCGCGAACAGGTTGAAGGACTGAAACACCATGCCGACCTCGGCGCGCAGCCTGGCCAGCCCCTTGCCCTCGGCCGGCAGCGGCTGTCCGTCCAGCCGGATCTCGCCCTGCTGAATCGGCTCCAGCCGGTTGATGGCGCGGCACAGCGTCGACTTGCCGGAGCCGGACGGCCCGATCACGACGACGACCTCGCCCCGGTCGATCTCGAGGTTGATGTCCTTCAGTACGTGCAGGTCACCGAACCATTTGTTCACTCCGGCCAGCAGCAGAAGGGGGCCCGACGACCCCTCCGCAGTCGGCTCGGACGCCAGAGCCGTTTCGGTCATGGAGGGCAACCTAGCGGTCCGCCGCGGTCATGCCTACACGTCGCGCCATGCGGCGGCCGATCTATACCAACTCGATAAGTGGGGCCGCCCCGCCGCCTCCCACGTCGCCGCTCGTGCCACAGTGTCGCTGCGAGGGAGGCTGGCAGGGTCGCTGGCTCGGAGCGGGAGGCTGTGGTGGACGTTTTCTCACCTGCGCTGAATTGTGCCGCCCGGCACGCCGGCGCCTATCTCGACTCGCTGCCGACCCGCCCGGTCTGGGCGCGCCGCACGTACGACGACATGCTCGCCCGGCTCGGCCGGCCGCTGCCGGACGCGTCATGCCCGGCTCCCGAGGTGATCGACGAGCTGGTCGAGCACGTCGACCCGGGTCTCACCGCGACCGGCTCCGGCCGCTTCTTCGGTTTCGTCATCGGCGGAGCCCATCCGGCGGCGCTGGCCGCCGACTGGCTGACCTCGGCCTGGGACCAGAACGCCGGCCTGCTCGGCCTGTCCCCGGCAGCGGCAGCGGTGGAGACGGTCGCGGGTCGGTGGCTGTTGGACCTGCTGGGGCTACCGGCCGGATCCGGCGTCGGCTTCGTCACCGGCGGCATGATGGCGAACTTCACCTGCCTGGCCGCAGCGCGTCACGCCGTGCTCGACTACGCCGGCTGGGACGTCGAGCAGCGCGGCCTGGTCGGTGCGCCCGCCGTCCGGGTGCTGGTGGGCGCCGACCGGCACGACACCGTCGACCTCGCGGCGCGCTACCTCGGCCTGGGCGCCGACGCACTGGTGGTGGTGGCCACCGACGACCAGGGGCGCATCGACGTCCCCGCCCTGGTCGCCGAGCTCGGCCGCGATGCCGGGCCGGCCATCGTCTGCCTGCAGGCCGGCGAGGTGCACACGGGCGCGTTCGACGACTTCGCCGGGGCGATAGCGGTCGCGCACGCGGCCGGGGCGTGGGTGCACGTCGACGGGGCCTTCGGGCTGTGGGCCGCCGCCGCTCCGGCCACTCGCCATCTCACCGAGGCTGTCGGTGACGCCGACTCGTGGGCGACCGACGCGCACAAGACGCTGAACGTCCCCTATGACAGTGGCATCGCGATCGTGCGGAACCGCGCCGCACAGGTCGCCGCGTTCGGCGTGCGGAGCGACTACCTGCTCACCGGGGACCACCCGGAGCCGTTCGACCTGGTCCCCGAGCTGTCCCGGCGGGCTCGCGGCTTCTCCGTGTGGGCGGCGCTCCGGGCGATGGGACGGCGCGGTGTCGGGGAGCTCGTCGACGGCCTGCACCGTGGCGCCGTACGGATGGCCGACGGCATCGCCGCCATCCCCGCGGCAGAGGTCGTGAACGACGTCGTATTCACCCAGGTCATGGCCCGGTTCGGCACCGACGACGAGGTCACGCGGGAGGTCGGCCGGCGGCTGCTCTCCAGTGGGATCGCGGCGGTGACCCCGGCCTCGTGGCGGGGTCAGGCGGTGCAGCGGATCTCGGTGAGCAACCGGCTGACCGGCGCCGCGGAGGTCGACGCGACCGTGGGCGCGGTGCGCGACATCGTGGCCGACGTCTGCCCGAGTTGACCCGATCGCGCTCGGCGCGCGGTCGTCCCTGCCGCCGTACCCTGGTGTGGCCATGCCTGCGACCCTCCACCACGCCGCGCCGCGCACCTACGACGTGCGCACGTTCGGCTGCCAGATGAACGTGCACGACTCCGAGCGGCTCGCCGGGCTGCTCGAGGACGCCGGGTACGTGCGCGCCCCCGGTGAGGAGCAGGCCGACGTGGTGGTGTTCAACACGTGCGCGGTGCGGGAGAACGCCGACAACCGGCTGTACGGCAACCTCGGCCACCTGGCCCCGGTCAAGGCGCGGCGACCCGGCATGCAGATCGCCGTCGGCGGGTGCCTGGCGCAGAAGGACCGCGACACCATCGTCCGGCGCGCGCCCTGGGTCGACGTGGTCTTCGGCACCCACAACATCGGCTCGCTGCCGGTGCTGCTGGAGCGCGCCCGGGTGGCCCGGGAGGCGCAGGTCGAGATCCGCGAGGCGCTGGAGACGTTCCCGTCGACGCTGCCGGCGCGCCGGGAGTCGCCGTACGCCGCGTGGGTGGCGATCTCGGTCGGGTGCAACAACCGCTGCACGTTCTGCATCGTCCCGGCACTGCGCGGGCGGGAGAAGGACCGCCGCCCCGGTGACGTGCTCGCGGAGGTCGCGGCGCTGGTCCGCGACGGCGTGCTCGAGGTCACGCTGCTGGGGCAGAACGTCAACTCGTACGGCGTGGAGTTCGGCGACCGCCTGGCGTTCGGCAAGCTGCTGCGCGCCTGCGGCGAGATCGACGGGCTGGAGCGGGTGCGGTTCACCTCGCCGCACCCGCGTGACTTCACCGACGACGTGATCGCGGCCATGGCGGAGACGCCGAACGTTATGCCGTCCCTGCACATGCCGCTGCAGTCAGGCTCGGACGCGGTGCTGCGGGGGATGCAACGGTCGTACCGGCGGGACCGCTACCTCGGCATCCTGCAGCGGGTGCGTGCCGCGATCCCGGACGCGGCGATCACCACCGACATCATCGTCGGCTTCCCCGGCGAGACCGAGGCGGACTTCGAGGCGACGCTGGACGTCGTCCGCCAGGCGCGGTTCGCCGGCGCGTTCACGTTCCAGTACTCCCCGCGTCCGGGCACCCCGGCGGCGGACATGCCGGGGCAGGTGCCGAAGCCGGTCGTACAGGCCCGCTACGAGCGGCTGGTGCGGGTCGTGGAGGGCATTGCCCGGGAGGAGAACGAGCGGCTGGTCGGGCGCCGGGTCGAGGTGCTGGTCGCCGAGGGGGAGGGTCGCAAGGACGCCGTGACGCACCGGGTTTCCGGCCGGGCGCGGGACAACCGGCTGGTGCACTTCACGGTCGGGGACGGGGTCCGCGGTCGGCCCGGAGACATGGCGCAGGTGGACGTCACGTACGCCGCTCCGCACTATCTCGTCGGCCATGCCGCCGGGTCGACGGTGCGTCGTACCGCGGCCGGCGACGCCTGGGAGCGGCGCACCGGTGCACCGGCCAGCGAGGCCGCGGTGCTGCTCGGCATGCCGGGACTGGGCGCGCCCGCTGCGGCGCAGGCGTCGGCGGCCGGCGACGCCTGCGGTAGCTGATCGCGAC
>JALYMZ010000101.1 GCA_030773435.1 Actinomycetota bacterium
TGGTAGTTCTTGGTCACGGCGGTCCCCTGTTCTGTGGGTGTCTTGGCGGACGCCCCACACCTACCGCAAGGCAGGCGCCGGGCGGGGGACCGCCACCTCAAGTTCTACGAGAGTCGGGACAACCTCCACGGATCCCCGCCAAGTGCTCCAAGTTCGTGACACCGCCCTCGTCCTCGGCGCACACGCCGTGAACGTCGTCCGTCGCAGCAACGCCGGCTACTGGCGGTACGTGATCTCACACCTCGATCCCACCGGGACCACGGAGTGAGTTTGAGGATGAGCGCTCCATCGCCGGCCCGCAGCGCCGAGCCAGGCCCGCGAGCTGGTGGGGCGATCAATAGTCGCTGCAGCGGGCCATCTCCTCCGATTTTCGGCAAGCGGACCCCGTACGCACTGGCAACTGCCAGCGATGGCCGCCAACGGAGCATCCGCCCATGCCGCGGAGCGCGGCGTTAAAGCGGGGCGCCCGCCGGATCCGACGCGACTCCGTGTCGTGCTACCCCTACGCGGCGCAAAGACGCGCGCCCCGCTTGGGTCTGCCGCGCATCGGGGGGATGTAGGTAGGGCGCCACCCCTCTTCTCGGAACAGGCGCCCGTCGCTCGGTGGTTCGCCTCGGAACCCGGTGCTTGACACCAGCTCACGGGCGTCGCATTATCTAACAGTGTTAGAGACATCATCTGGCGGCTGGCGAACCGACCGCCGCGAGGCGGCTCGGCTGCGGATTCTGGACACCGCTTGGGCGCTCGCCCGTCAACACGGACTCGCTGGCCTAAGCCTGCGCGACGTAGCCCGCCACCTCGGAATGGCGGCGCCGTCGCTCTACTCGTACTTCCCTTCGAAGGATGCGCTGTACGACGCGATGTTCGCGCAGGGTTACCGCCAGCTTCTCGAGCTCGGTCCGCTGGAGGCGACCGACCTACCTGAGGCGCTGAGATCGAGCGCACGCCGGTTCGCAAACTTCTGTGTGGCAGACCCCACGCGCTATCAGCTGCTGTTCCAGCGCACGATCCCCGGGTTCGAGCCGTCGCCGGACTCCTACGAGCTAGCGAAGCAGGCGTACATCCAGATGGCCGAACCACTGCGTCGGCTGGGAATCGAAGAACAGGCCGACCACGACCTCATCACAGGGGTCTTCGTCGGGCTCGTCGCCCAACAGCTCGCGAACGAACCGACAACCACTCGGTGGGTCGACCTCATCGATCGCGCCGTCGACATGCTCGTCGAGCACCTGCAGTACACGCAGTCGTCGCCTCAAGGCGACCACGCCCCGGCCAAGCCGCGCCGGGCACCCTCCACCGAAACCACCAGGAGCAAGAAATGACCGTCCCCCGCCCATCGCTGCACCACCTTGCCCTCACCGTGACCGACCTCGACGCCAGCGTCGAGTGGTACTCCCGGGTCTTCGAGGTGAAGCCAGCCTTCGACGTGCCACACCCTGGCGGCGTCGGACGTTTGTTGCTCGACGACGAGCAGACGCTCGCCATCGTGCTCCACCACCACGACACCAACGACGGCGAGCGGTTCGCAGAGACCGGCACCGGCCTCGACCACTTCGGCCTCATGGTCCCGACCCGCGAGGACCTCCAGCGCTGGCAGGACCACCTGGCCGAGCACGGCGTCGAGCGCAGTAGCGAGGCCGACCGGCCGCTCACGCAGTCTCCCATCACCGACGAGTTCTACGGTTCGGTGATGACCGTGCGCGACCCGGACAACATTGCGTTCGAGCTCTTTTCGCCCCCCTCGGCCGGCTGAGCCAGGCGCCAGGATACCGGGAGCACAAGATGGAGACTCTTCACCTCGACCACGGCGTAACGGTGTTGCACGACTCTGCACCGATCCCCGGAATCGGCGTCCTGCCGGTCAACGCCTTCCTGCTGCGGGCGCAGCAACCGGTTCTCGTGGACACCGGCATGCCGGCATCGAGAGAGGCAATACTGGGCGCACTAACCGAGCTCATCGACCCCGCAGACCTCCAGTGGATCTGGCTGACCCATCCCGACCGGGACCACACCGGAGCGCTCAATGAGGTGCTAGCGATCGCACCGCAGGCGCGGCTGGTCACGACGTTCCTCGGGGCCGGCATCCTGTCGCTGGAGTACGACATCGCAGCTGACCGTCTCTACCTGCTCAACCCCGGGCAGTCGCTGGACTTGGGGGACCGCCAGCTAACCGCGTTCCGGCCGCCGGTCTACGACAGCCCCGCGACGACCGGTTTCGTGGACAGCTCCACCGGTGTGGTGTTCTCCTCGGACTGCTTCGGCGCGCCCGTCACCTCTCCGGAGCTGGCCGCAGCCACCGATGCCGCGGCCATTCCGGATGCTGATCTCGCCGCTGGGCAACGGCTTTGGACTACCGTGGACAGCCCATGGGTTCACAGTGTCGACCGCAAGTCGTTCGCCCAGTCGATGGAGCCCCTCCGCCAGCTCCAGTCACCCATGCTGCTGAGCACACATCTGCCGCCGGCACCCGGACGCATCGGTGAGTTCCTCGACCGGCTGCAGACCGCCCCGGACGCAGACCCCTACATCGGACCAGACCAGACGGCCATCGAAGCGATGTTCGCCTCCATGGTGCCGGACGCCCACTCGGCAGCGGGCGCGACCGTGCATACAGATGTCACCACCGCATCCCCCTGAAGGCATGACGGGCGGTGGGAAGGGTCATTGCCGAGGCGTGAGGGCCGAGGGAAACCCGCGCCGTGATGCACGGTGAGGGTCGAGGCGATCTGCAAGAAGCGGATTAGCTCGAGCCGGTCCAGCCCCTGGGCCCGGACTCGTCGGAGTGGATCTTCGGAAGTCGGACGTAGACGGCCGGGTCTGGTGGGATCGGGCCGTCGATGTGGGCAAACCGGAAGAACCCGCGGAAGCCGTGCATCATGGTGTCGATCGAGGAGTCCATAAGGTCGCAGTCACGCCCGGCGTACCGGGCCGGGTACGAAACAGCGGCGAGCTGGCCCGGGGTCATGGCGGGCAGGCTGGAACCGAAGGAGCGTCGTGCTGGACATGGAGGCCTCCGGCGGCCTGGCGCCAAGCCCCGATCGCGGACCGCCGCACACGGCGAGGCCACCCGAAGCGACGCTAGCCCACCAGCTCGCCCAGCGCCCCAACCGTGCCCGCATGGAAAGTATTGACACGGCAGAGGCGGCGGAGTGACACAGCCGCGTCGACCCGGGACGGTACGCGCGTCCCGACGGCTCGATTCTGCGGGATTAGGGAACCGATGGTCCTTCGAGGAGGATAGTTTCGCCGCGTGTGGACGAAGCGTCTGGCTGGTTGGAGCGTGGTGCTCGTTGTGGCGGCCGGTGTCGTCTCCGTCGCCAGTGGGCTCTTGGCGCTTGCGTGGTTCCCCGACCTTCCAGATCAACCACCCGACGCGTGTACGGATCCGCCGTGCTGGCGTCTGGACGTGGATGGCGCCGCAGCGTTGCTTGTTTTGCCGTTCATCGCGCATGTCTTGCTGCTCGGTCTCGCGCTGCTGATCGGAGGGCTCGCCCTTCTGCTCGGCCTGGTGGCGGCTGGGCGGGGCCATGGGCGGAACGCGCTCGGTCTCGCCGCCGTCGCGGTGGCCGGACCGGTCCTGGTCCTGGTTGGCGGCGAGCTCGTTCCGCACCTGGTGAACCCGTGTGTCCTTCTCGACGTGGCGGGCGCTGAGCCTCCGGGTTTCTGCATCACTACGCCGCAGGGTGCTGATGTGCCGGACAACTGGCATGCGCTCGATCACGCTGTCGTGGGCTTCTTGCCTCTCTCGCTGCTGGTGGCGTGGCGGTGGAGGCGGTCGGCGTCGCGGTATCCGATAGGGACGGTTCAACGATGACCGTTGTGGTCTGGGCACCGTTTCTCGTTGTCTTCACCGCCGGTGTGGCGGCCGGTGCACTCTTGACCGAAACGCCTGGCTTGGGTGATTGCCGCCTCTCTCCCGCAGGGGCACTTCGTCTTGAGCATCGTCACGGGCCGGGCTCGGGAGGATTTCCTTGGCTATGTGGTGCCGGTGGACCTCCTCTTGCTGGCCCTCGCGGTAGTCGGAGTGCTCGCGGGTCGCCGGCTGCGGAACGTCAGTTCGGGTCCTGAGGAGAGTGCAAGAACACGGTGGACGTCGGGCTGCCATTCCGGAAATCTCGGAGTCGACCTTGAGTTTCGAAGTCAGCCGTAGGTCTTTCCGGCTGCCCGAAGCAGCATGGCGAGTGCCAGTCAGTCGCTGCGGTCGCGCCGGAATGGGGGCTCTTCAACCTTGACCGGGCAGCGTGTTGATTCTCGCTGAGACCCGTGTCCGGTTACGGGTGCTGTGCAACCGTACGCGGTCGCGGTAGTGGGCTTGGTTTCTGAAGCCGCAGGCGTGGGGTTTGACCTGCTTGATCAGCCGGTTGGTGCCCTCGGTGGCGGCGTTGGTGATGTTCAGTTGGAGGAAGGCGAGGATCTGCGGCCACCAGGCCTCGACCGTCTCGGCGAGCGCGGTCACTGCGGGCACCTCGACGCGGGCGCACCAGTCGTAGAAACCCACAGCCGGTGGGCGATGTCGTGGCGGTGTCCGCCGCGGGCAGCGGTGGCGAGCAGGGCTGGCAGCTCCTCCGTGGCGATCCAGGCGGCGAGCAGTTGGTTGGTCGGGGCGTTGTCGACACAGCCGTTCCAGAGCTTGTCAAGTTTTCTGTGTAGGTTGCGGTTTCCAATTTTGTTCAGATGAACTCGGGCAGGCGGCCGGGGTAGGCGATGGCGAGCGCGTTGAGGGCTTGGGTCCAGCCCTGGACGACGGCGCCCT
>JALYMZ010000102.1 GCA_030773435.1 Actinomycetota bacterium
GGCCCCACGCGGCCGGGTGGGGCGCCCCGGCCCGACCGCCGGCGCGGCCCTGCTGCGGATAGGCTGCGTGGTCGTCGAGCCGCGCCGAGGAGGATGCCTTGATCACCGCGATCGTGTTCATCACCGCCGACGTCGCCTCGATCCCGGAAGTCGCCGAGAAGATCGCAGAGCTCGACGGTGTGAGCGAGGTGTACTCCGTCACCGGCGACATCGACCTGATCGCTCTGGTGCGGGTACGCCGGCACGAGGACGTCGCCCGGGTCGTGCCGAACGGCATCAACAAGGTCCCCGGGGTGTTGTCGACGGAGACCCACATCGCCTTCCAGGCGTTCTCCCAGCACGACCTCGAGGCAGCGTTCAGCATCGGCCTCGAGCACTGACGCTCACCTCCGCCAGCACGCCGGCTCACCGTGGAGACCTTCGGCGGACCGGTGTCAGCTGTCGGCGAGCCGGTCACCGGCCTCCACCCACCGGGCCAACGCCGCGGCGGCGGCCCCGGAGTCGATCGCCTGCTGCGCCCGCGACATACCTTCCGCCACCCGCTCGGCAAGTGGGCCGGCCCCGCCGGCGTGGGTGGCCAGCGCGGCGCCGGCGTTGAGCACGACGGCGTCCCGCACGGGACCGGGCTCGCCGACGAGGAGCCGCCGCACGACGTCGGCGTTGCGGTCGGCGTCACCGCCACGCAGCGCCTCCCGAGTGGTCACGGCCACGCCGAGCTGAGCCGGGTCCAGGGTCTCGTGCCGCACCGCACCGCCGTGGACGGTCCAGACCTGTGACGTCGTCGTCGTGGTGAGTTCGTCGAGCCCGTCGTCGCCGCGAAACACCACGGCGTCCGTGCCTCGCCGAGCCAGGACGCCGGCGAGGACCGGCGCCATGCGCGCATCGGCGCAGCCGACCGCCTGCACCGCCGGCCGCGCCGGGTTGGCCAGTGGCCCGAGGAAGTTGAAGGTCGTACCGACGCCGAGCTCGCGCCGTGGCACGGCGGCGTGCCGCAGCGCGGGATGGAACAGCGGGGCGAAGCAGAACGTGATGCCGACCTCACGGCCGACCTCCGCCACCACCTGCGGCGGCAGGTCGAGCCGGACACCGAGCCGCTCCAGGACGTCGGCCGCACCGCACGCCGACGAGGCCGCCCGGTTGCCGTGCTTGACCACCGTGACCCCGGCTCCGGCCACCACGATGGCCGCCATCGTGGAGATGTTGACGGTGTGGGACCGGTCACCGCCGGTTCCGACCACGTCGACGGTGCGACCGGGGACGTCGATCGCCACGGCGTGTCCGAGCATCGTGCGGACCAGGCCCTCGACCTCGTCGACGGTCTCCCCCTTGGCCCGCAGCGCCACCGCGAACCCGGCGATCTGGGCCGGCGAGGCCGACCCGGCCAGGATCTCCTCCATCGCCCAGGCGGTCTGGTCGGTGTCGAGGTCGTGCCCGCCGATGAGCGCCGAGAGCACGTCCGGCCAGGACCGGCCGACCAAGGAGCTGCCGCCACCCATGTCGCCGCGACCCCGCACCGATCAGCGGGCCGTGGCGCGACCCGGCGCCGCCACCGGCCGGCGGAGCAGGTCGACCACCGTCGTCGACAGCCGGACCGGATCGACGGGATGTGGCACGACCGCGTCGGCGCGGGACCAGGTGGCCAGCCACGCGTCCTCCGCACGCCCGGTGAGCAGCAGCATCGGTGGGCAGCCGAAGATCTCGTCCTTGGCCTGCCGCGCGATGCCCATGCCGCCGGCCGGCGCCGCCTCGCCGTCGAGGATCGCCAGGTCGATCCCGCCGCGGCGCAGCACCTGCTGCACCTTCGGCTCGGTCGCGCACTCGACGTACTCGACGCTCGGCAGGTCGGGGTGCGGCCGCTTGCCCAGCGCGAGGATCACCGACGACCGCGTCGTCGGGTCGTCGCTGTAGACCAGGACGGTCAATGGCTCGGCGGCGGATGCACGCGCCGGGTCGGCGTGCTGAGCGGTCACCCGCGCGATGCTACCGCCCGGACGCCGCCCCACCGGTCCGCGCCTGGAGCAGGTCGAGCCGCCGGTCCTCCCGCGCCGCCTCCCGCTGGCTCTGCCGCACCCACTGCACGAACAGCACCGCGAAGAGCACCAGGCCCACCAGGTCGCCGGTCGCCCACAGCAGCGCCCCGGCGAGGTTCTGGTCCGCGAGCACGCTCGGCCCCCAGTCGCGGTGGACAGCGACGTCCGCCGGCCCGGCGACGGGTGTCGTCATGCTCATGATGGTCGTGCCGAGGAAGGCGTGGAACGGCAGCGTCGCGAACACCGTCAGCAGCCGGAACGGATACGCGACACGTCCTGGCACCGGGTCGAGCCCCAGCAGGGGCCAGAAGAACAGGCACCCGACCAGCAGGAAGTGGCCGTGCAGGGCCTCGTGCAGGTACGCCGACTCCAAGGTGGCGGCGTACCAGCCGGTGACGTACAGCGCCCACGGCGCGGTCACGTAGAGCACGAACGCCACCGCCGGGAACGACACCATCCTGGCCACCCGGCTGTGCAGGGCCGCGAGCAACCAGCGGCGGGGGGTGCCCGGCAGCGTGCGCAAGGCCAGGCTGACCGGTGCGCCGAGCGCCAGGAACACCGGCAGCACCATCGCCAGCAGCAGGTGCTGCACCATGTGCACGCTGAGCAGGGCGGTGTCGTAGACCCCGACCGCCGACTGGGTCGCGGCGGCGCCGCTGCCGAGGCCGAGCAGCACGAACGACACGGTGCGCCCCCATGGCCAGCGGTCGCCGCGCCGGCGCAGCACCCGGACGCCGTACAGGTAGAACGCCCCCATGGCGAGCAGCACCACCGTCGCCACGGGGTCGAGGACCCACGTCGTCAGCCACGACGACGCGGTCAACGGCTCCGTCGCGGCACCGGGTCCGGCATCGGCGAAGGGCGGCACCCGCCCACACTAGGCGCGCCGCCGGGGGCCGGCATGGCGTCCCCGGCGCCGGCCGCCATAATGTCGACGTGGCCACCGCAACCGCCATCCCCGCCTCGCGTCTGCACGGGCAGCACGACCGGCCGAGCATGGTGAGCGTCGGCACCATCGTCTGGCTCTCCAGCGAGCTGATGTTCTTCGCGGCGCTGTTCGCCTGCTACTTCACGATCCGCGCGGTGACCCCCGAGCTGTGGGGGCAGCAGACCCAGCTGCTCAACATCCCGTTCTCCACCGTCAACACGCTGGTGCTCGTGCTGTCCTCGGTCACCTGCCAGCTCGGGGTGTTCGCGGCCGAGCGCGGCCAGGTCGGGCGCACCGGCGGGCTGCTGCAGTTCCCGCGGTGGGGGCTGCGGGAGTGGTTCGTGTTGACCTACCTCATGGGCGCGTTCTTCATCGGCGGCCAGATCTTCGAGTACGCCGCGCTCGTGCACGAGGGACTGACCCTGTCCTCGTCGCCGTACGGGTCGGTGTTCTACCTCACCACCGGCTTCCACGGCATCCACGTCACCGGCGGGCTCATCGCTTTCCTGTACGTCCTCGGGCGGACGTTCCTGGCGCGGCGGTTCACCCACGAGCAGGCGGTGACCGCCATCGTGGTGTCGTACTACTGGCACTTCGTCGACGTTGTCTGGATCGCCTTGTTCGCGACGATCTACCTCATCAAGTAGGCGAGGAAAGGACCTGCCTCGTGCGATCCCTGCCGGTCAGGATCTGCGCCGCGCTGTCCACCCGGCGCCGCCATCCGGTCGCGTTCCTCGTGCTGCTGCTGCTCGGGCTGGCGCTCGCCGGTGGGGCATACGCCGCGGTCGCTCCGACCCGGCCGGTGCAGGCGAGCGCGACCGGTGAGGACCTCGTCGAGCAGGGCCGCAAGTTGTACCTGGTCGGGTGCTCCTCATGTCACGGCAAGAACGCCGAGGGCGTGATGACCCGCCGCGGCAACCAGTACGGGCCGCCGCTGATCGGGGTGGGAGCGGCCTCGGTCGACTTCCAGGTCAGCACCGGGCGGATGCCGGCCACACAGACCGGCGCCCAGGTGCCGGAGAAGGATCCTGTCTACAGCCCCGAGGAGACCGCGGCGCTGGCCGCCTACATCGCTTCCCTCGGGCCCGGGCCGGAGATCCCGACCGAGGAGCAGTACTCGATCGTGGGCCTCTCCGAGGAGGAGATCGTCCGCGGCGGCGAGCTGTGGCGGACCAACTGCACCGCCTGCCACAACTTCGCGGGGCAGGGCGGCGCGCTGCCCGGCGGCAGGTACGCACCTAGCCTGGAGGGGGTCGACCCGATCCACATCTACGAGGCCATGATCACCGGTCCCCAGCAGATGCCGGTCTTCTCGGACTCGGTCATCACCCCGGACGACAAGCGCGCGATCATCGGCTACCTCAAGTCGCTCGAGCAGGCACCCGACAGCGGTGGGTTCGGGCTCGGGGCGCTGGGGCCGGTGACCGAGGGAATCGCGGCCTGGCTGGTCGGCATGGGGGCCCTGGTCGCCGCAGCCGTCTGGATCGGCGCCGCCGGAGTGAGGGCCAGGAAGTGAGCGATCACCCCGACGACGCCGCCGCGCCGCGACGCAGCGGCTCCGGCGGCGAGCTGCAGCCGCACCACCCGGCAGACCACGAGCGCGGCTTCCTCAAACGCACTGGCGAGCCCGTCCCCAACCCGGGTCTGCCGCCGCACGAGCCCCGCCCCACCGACGTCGACCCGGCCCTGGCCCGGCGCGCGGAGCGCCAGGTCGCGGGGATGTTCGCACTCGCCGCCCTGCTGTCGGTCGTGTTCGTCGTCGCCTATCTCGCCATCCCGCCCGACGCCACCTTCGTCAACTTCAACGCGTCCAACCTCGCCCTCGGCCTGACGCTCGGCGGGGCGCTGACGCTGATCGGTGTCGGAGCGATCCAGTGGGCGAAGAAGCTGATGGCCGACCACGAGCTGACCGAGGAGCGCCATCCGGCCGCGTCGACGCCGGAGGATCGCGAGGCGACGCTGACGGCGTTCCGCCAGGGTGCGGAGGAGTCCGGCTTCGGCCGCCGTACCCTCATCCGCACCTCGCTCGTCGCCTCGCTCGCGGCCCTGGGCCTGCCGGCGATCGTGCTGCTCGGCGACCTCGGCCCGCTGCCGGGCAACGTGGGCACGCGGACGGTGTGGCGCCGCGGCATGCGGGTGGTCGCGGACGTCACCGGCACGCCGATCCGGCCCGTCGACATGGAGCTGGGGCAGCTGGTCAACGCCGAGCCCGACATCCTGGTGGAGAACGAGGAGGACGACCCCGGCGGCGAGCTGAACCTGCACGACACCGAGCTGCTCAACGCGAAGGCGAAGGCGGCCGTCGTCATGGTGCGGATGGAGCCGGAGGAGCTGACACCCACGCCGGAGCGCGCCGGCTGGGCGGTCGACGGGATCGTCTGCTACTCCAAGATCTGCACCCACGTGGGGTGCCCGATCTCGCTGTACGAGCAGACCACCCATCACCTGCTGTGCCCCTGCCACCAGTCGACGTTCGACCTGGCCGACAACGGTAAGGTGGTCTTCGGACCGGCCGCGCGGTCGCTGCCCCAGCTGCCGCTGGGCGTCGACGAGGAGGGCTACCTCATCGCGATGAGCGACTTCCACGAGCCGGTCGGCCCCAGCTACTGGGAGAGAGGCCAGCCGTGAGCCAGCCCGCCGCCAAGGGCGCCGGCCCGGTGACCTGGCTCGACGAGCGCGTCGGGCTGGCCGGGCTGATGAGGAAGCAGCTGCGCAAGGTCTTTCCCGACCACTGGTCCTTCATGCTCGGCGAGATCGCGCTGTGGTCGTTCGTGGTGCTGCTGCTGACGGGCACCTTCCTGACGTTCTGGTTCAAGCCGAGCATGACCGAGGTCGAGTACGACGGCTCCTACGCGCTACTGCGTGGGCTGCACATGTCCGAGGCCTTCGCGTCCACCCTGGACCTGTCGTTCGACGTGCGCGGCGGGCTGCTGATGCGGCAGATGCACCACTGGTCGGCGATGCTGTTCATCGCCGCGATGACCGTGCACATGCTGCGGATCTTCTTCACCGGCGCGTTCCGCAAGCCGCGTGAGATCAACTGGCTCATCGGTCTGGGCCTGCTGATGCTCGGCATCCTCGAGGGGTTCGCCGGCTACTCCCTCCCCGACGACCTGCTGTCGGGTACCGGCCTGCGCATCGCCGAGGGGATCATGCGCTCGGTGCCGGTGCTCGGCACGTACGTGTCGTTCTGGGTCTTCGGCGGTGAGTTCCCCGGCAACGACTTCATCGCCCGCCTCTACACCGTCCACGTGCTGCTGCTGCCCGGCCTCATCCTGGCGCTGATCACCGCGCACCTGCTGCTGATCGTCTACCACAAGCACACCCAGTGGCCCGGTCCCGGCCGCACCGAGAACAACGTCGTCGGCTACCCGCTGATGCCGGTCTACATGGCCAAGGCCGGCGGCTTCTTCTTCATCGTGTTCGGCGTGACCGCGCTGATGGGGGCGCTGCTGCAGATCAACCCGGTGTGGAAGTACGGCCCCTACAACCCGGCGGAGGTCACGGCCGGCTCGCAGCCGGACTGGTACATGGGCTGGCTGGAGGGCGGCCTGCGGATCATGCCGAACTGGGAGACGCAGCTGTTCGGCTTCTCGGTCAGCTGGAACGTCTTGGTGCCCGGCGTGCTGCTCATGGGGTTGCTGTTCACGGTGCTGGCGCTCTACCCGTTCGTCGAGCGGTGGGTGACCGGTGACACCCGCGAGCACCATTTGCTGCAGCGGCCACGCAACGCACCGACCCGTACCGCGTTCGGGGTCGCCGGCATGACGGCGTACGGCCTGCTGTGGATCGCCGGCGGCAACGACATCATCGCCACCACCTTCGACCTCGACCTGAACTGGATCACCCGCACGATGCGGGTGCTCGTGTTCGTCGGCCCCGTCGTCGCCTTTGTCGTCACCAGGCGCCTGTGCATCGGGCTGCAGCGTGCCGACCGGGAGAAGGCGCTGCACGGCTACGAGACCGGCATCATCGTGCGCTCCCCCAGCGGCGAGTACTCCGAGCTGCACGGCCCCATCACAGCGGAGCAGACCTGGCAGCTGGTCGGCGACGAGCGGCAGGAGCCGGTCCCCGTGGGGCCTGCGGTAGACCGCCACGGCGTGCCGGACCCACACGCGCGTCGGCGCGCGCTGCGGGCGCGGCTGTCGCAGTTCTGGTACGCCGACAACATCGCGACGCCGACCCGCCAGGAGCTCGAGGCCGCCGCCCACCACAACGGTCACGGCGGTGACGGGCACAGTCCGGACGGGCACGGCCCGGACGGGCACGGTCACGGCGCCACGGCGTTCGACCCCGAGACCGGCCGGCCGGCCCAGGTTGAGCGTCGGCCCTGAGTCGGGTGCCCTCGGCTGTGTCCTGTCCGACAAAAGTTCGGCGGGTGACCTCTGATGGCTGAGCGCAGGTTCCCATTCCGGTTCACACCGGTGTACCGGCTCCCGGCGCTGGCCTTCGGCATCACACCGTGGACCGCGTCGGTGCGCGTGTCCGAGGTGGAGCTGCAGGTGCGGTTCGGGCCCTGGCGGCTGGTCACCGCCCGCGCGAACGTCGCCGGCGGCGAGGAGACCGGGGGGTTCGCGTTCCTGAAGACCGCGGGCCCGGTGCACGTGTCCCTCGCGGATCGGGGGGTGACGTTCGCGACGAACAGCGAGCATGGGCTCTGCGTGCGCTTCTCCGAGCCCGTGCCGGTGGTGGACCCGACCGGGCGGCTGCTGCGGCACCCGGCCGCGACCGTCACCGTGGCCGACCCGGCCGGTCTCGCCGCCGCCCTCGACCTGACCCGGTGAACCCGGCGCCGACCGGGTCCGTTGTCGTTGTCAGCCAACCGTCGACCAGTTGTCGCCCACGACGACCTGACAGGTGCCGGCGGATCGCTCAGTGGGCGTGCTCGCCGCGGTAGTACTCGAAGATGAACCCGGTCAGCGCGACGGTGCCGAACGCAGCGCCGATGATGAACAGCCACCACCCGAAGACCACGCCGAGCACGCATACCGCCAAGGAGAGCCCGCACCACAGCGGCCACCACGAGTGCGGGCTGAAGAACCCCTGCTCCCCCGCACCGTCGGCGATCTCGGCCTCGGGCAGGTCCTCGGGACGCGGTGGCATGCGCCGGGCCGTGAACGCCAGGTAGAAGGTCACCAGCAGCGCGAGGCCGGCTGTCATCGTCAGCGCGGTGGTCCCGGTCCAGTCATAGGACAGCAACCAGTAGACCGGCGTCACCACGGCGACGAACGCGCCGGCGATCCCGAACAGCCACGCCTCGACCTTCACGAACGATCCCCTGGCTCCCGCTGCTGCCGCTCGTCGCCCAGGTGACCGCGGCGGCCGCTGACCTGCGGGGCGTCCGCGAAGCCCTCCTCGCCGAGGGCGGCGTTGTCGGCCATCTCCAGCTGCGCGATCTCGGGGTGGTGCAGGTCGAAGGCCGGGCTCTCGGAGCGGATGCGGGGGAGCTCGGCGAAGTTGTGCCGCGGCGGCGGGCAGGAGGTGGCCCACTCCAGCGACCGCCCCCAGCCCCAGGGGTCGTCCACCTCGACCAACGGGTGGTGACGCGTCTTCCACACGTTCCACAGGAACGGCAGCGTCGACGCACCGAGCAGGAAGGCGCCGACGCTGGACACCTGGTGCAGCGTGGTGAACCCGTCCGAGGGCAGGTAGTCGACGAAGCGGCGCGGCATGCCGGCCGAGCCGAGCCAGTGCTGCACGAGGAACGTCAGGTGGAAGCCGATGAACAGCATCCAGAAGTGGATCTTGCCGAGCCTCTCGTCCAGCATGCGGCCGGTCATCTTCGGCCACCAGTAGTAGAACCCGGCGAACATGGCGAACACCACGGTCCCGAAGACGACGTAGTGGAAGTGCGCGACGACGAAGTAGGAGTCGTTGAGCTGGAAGTCCAGCGGCGGCGACGCCAGGATGATTCCGGTCAGCCCGCCGAGCAGGAAGGTCACGAGGAACCCGACGGACCACAGCATCGGTGTGTCGAGCGTCACCGACCCGCCCCACATCGTCCCGATCCAGTTGAAGAACTTCACCCCGGTGGGCACCGCGATGAGGAACGTCATGAACGAGAAGAACGGCAGGTTGACCGCGCCGGTGACGAACATGTGGTGCGCCCATACCGCCACCGACAGTGCCGCGATGGTGACGGTCGCCCCGACCAGGCCGACGTAGCCGAAGATCGGTTTGCGGCTGAACACCGGGAGCACCTCGGTGATGATCCCGAAGAACGGCAGCGCGATGATGTAGACCTCAGGATGCCCGAAGAACCAGAACAGGTGCTGCCACAGGATCGGTCCGCCGTTGGCCGGGTCGAACACGTGCGCGCCCAGCATCCGGTCGGCCGCGAGGGCCAGCAGCGCGCCGGCGAAGATCGGGAACGCGATCAGGACGAGCAAGCTGGTGACCAGCGTGTTCCAGGTGAAGATCGGCATCCGGAACATCGTCATGCCGGGCGCCCGCATGCAGATGATCGTGGTGATGAAGTTGACGGCGCCCAGGATGGTGCCCAGACCAGCCATCCACAGGCCCATTACCCACAGGTCACCACCGGCACCGGGGGTTCGCACCTCGTTGGACAGTGGCGTGTAGGCGTACCAGCCGAAGTCGGCCGCGCCGTTCGGGGTCAGGAAACCGGCGAGCACGATGAGCCCACCGAACAGGAACAGCCAGTAGCTGAACATGTTGAGCCGCGGAAACGCGACGTCGGGGGCGCCGATCTGCAACGGCATGATCGCGTTGGCGAAGCCGACGAACAGTGGTGTCGCGAACAGCAGCAGCATGATCGTGCCGTGCATGGTGAACAGCTGGTTGTAGACGGCGTCCTCGACCACCTGGTTGCCCGGGTAGGTGAGCTCGGCGCGGATCACCATCGCCATGACACCGGCGATCAAGAAGAAGGCGAAGGACGTGGTCAGGTAGAGGTTGCCGATGACCTTGTGGTCGGTGGTCGTCAGGTACGTCGCGATGGTCTGGCCCAGAGTGCGAGGCTTGGCCGGACGTGTCGGGATATGACCCGGGGCGTCGATGGCGGTCACTACGGCCCTCCCTCCTCGGTGTCGGTGTCGAGCCCGGCGACCTCACCGGACGCCTCCCCGGCACCGGTCGCGATCCCGGTGTTGCCCTGCGCGGCCAGGTCGGCGAGGTGTGCCTGGTACTCCTCTTCGCTCACCACATTGACCTCGAACAGCATCCGGGAGTGGGCCAGCCCGCACAGCTCGGCGCACCTGCCCTGGAAGTTGCCCTCCACCGTCGGGGTGACGGTCCAGAAGTTGTTGCGCCCGGGGATGACGTCGATCTTGAAGTAGTACGCCGGGATCCAGAACGAGTGGATGACGTCGGGCGACTCAAGCTCAAAGCGCACCCGCCGGTTCACCGGCAGCACCAGGGTCGGGAAGTCCGCCGGCGTACCGACCTCGAACACGTCGTTGGGCTCGGCGGCGTTGGCCGCGTCCCGACCGTCCGGGCCCAGGTGGTTGAACGTCCACGACCACTGCTGCCCGACCACCAGGATCTCGTAGTCCGGCGGGCCCTGCTCCGACAGGACGACGTCCTGCGTCCTCACCGTGTGGAAGAACAGCACGAAGATGATGACGAACGGCACCGCGGTGTACAGGACCTCGACCGGCAGGTTGTAGCGCACCTGGACCGGGATCTCGTCGTCGCGCCGGCGCCGGTACCGGATGGGGGCCCAGATGATGAGACCCCACACCACGACGCCTACCAGGCCCGCAGCGATCCATGCGCCGATCCACAAGGCGCCCATCTCCGGCGCTGAGGAGCTCGCCGGGTCGGGCAGGCCCAGCCACTCCGGCTCACCGGCGATGTCCTCGCCGGCGCAGCCGGTCACCGTGCCGAGGGCGACCAAGGCAGCCGCGCTGGCGGTGCGGGGATGACCCACGGGGCGCCTTTCCCTTCGGTTCCTCGTCCGGCTCAAACCCTAACGCAGCGGGCGCCTGCCGAGCCGTGCGGGGCGGGCGTGCGGACGGCTCGCTACCGTCGTCGCGTGAGCCCGTCCGCGACACCGCCGGTGTACCTCGACGCGGCGTCCGCGGAGCCCCTGCACCCGGCGGCCCGCGAGGTGCTGCTGGCGGCCGTGGAGGAGGGGTGGGCGGACCCGCTGGCGCTGCACACGGCGGGGCGGCGGGCCCGGCTGCTCCTCGACAACGCCACCGAGGTGGTCGCGACCTGCTGGGCGCCCGCCCGGACGAGGTCGCGTTCACCGCCAGCGGCACCGCCGCGGTGCACTCGGCGCTGCTCGGAGCGTTCACCGGTCGGCGCCGCGCGGGAACCGCGGTCCTGCACTCCGCGGTGGAGCACTCCGCGGTGCTGCACGCGGTGCGGTGGCTGAGCAACCCCGCAGTCGGCGGTACGGCGGTGTCCGTCCCGGTGGACCGGGTCGGCCGCGCGGAAACCGAGGGCTACGCCGACGCGCTGCGTGCCGGCGGTGTGGCGCTGGCCTGCCTGCAGCTGGCCAACCACGAGGTGGGGACGCTGCAGCCGGTCGCGGAGGTGGCGGAGCTGTGCGCCGCCGCCGGTCTACCGCTGCTGGTGGACGCGGCGGCGGCCCCGCCGGCGTCGGCGTGCGCGTCGTCCGCAAGGGGGTCCGCTGGCGCGATCCCGGCC
>JALYMZ010000103.1 GCA_030773435.1 Actinomycetota bacterium
CACCTCCTTGCCGTGCGGGCCCGGGCACGTCCCGAGTCGCGCGGCCGGCCGGTGTCGGCGGGCGACGTACCGGCGGAATATCGCCCGGGTTCGACCAGTTTAGGTCGTAGTAGCGATCGCCGTACCCTGAAGCGAGACCATCGACATGGGCATCTTCCAGCTCAACCACGCCGTGCTCTTCGTGCGTGACCTCGACGAGAGCGTGCGGTTCTACTCCGACGTACTCGGGTTCCGGCCGGTCGACATGGGTGGCCTGCGCGGCGCAGCGTTCCTCAAGGCGCCGGAGTCGACCAACGACCACGACCTCGGCCTGTTCGAGGTCCCCGACGCCGCCGCCTCCGGCGCGGGCCGCACCACCGTCGGGCTCTACCACCTCGCGTGGGAGGTGGACACGCTGGACGAGCTGGAGCGCGTGGGCAGGCGGCTGGCGGAGGTCGGTGCGCTGGGCGGGATGAGCGACCACGGTACGACGAAGAGCCTGTACGGCCGCGACCCCAACGGGCTCGAGTTCGAGGTCGTGTGGATCATCCCGGCCGACCTGCTCACCGACGCCGACCGGCAGAAGTCGGCGCGGATCTCACCGCTGGACCTGCGGCGCGAGATCGAGCGGTTCGGTGGGCAGACGCGCGGCGGGGTCGGCGTCAGCCACGCCGCGCCGGTGGTCGCGGGCTGAAGCCGGAATACCAGGGGACGCGGGCCGGTTGCGCCCTGTAGGGTGGGACGTGCTTGACAACTCAAGAGGGGCTGAACGGTTTCGACTTTGGACGACTGATCCAGGGGAAGCGGGCCGAGGAGCCAGGGTCATCTCGTTAACGATCCTTGGAAACCCATAAGTGCCAACGCTAAGCGCACTGACTTCGCTCTCGCCGCCTGAGGCGACTAGCGGAGGGTCAGCCTGGGAGCGCCTCCGTCCCAGTGCCTGGCCTCATCGAGGAGGCTGGCTGATCAGACCCGGCCGCGGGATCTGATCGGGACTCTTACAGCGGCTGAGCCTGTCGGCGACGTGTCTGCGCGAGCGCCGGGGCTGAGAAAACGTCACGCAGACTGCGCCCGGAGAAGTCCTGGACCACCGCCGAAGGACGCGGGTTCGATTCCCGCCAGCTCCACGTTTTGTAACCCCATACGGACACCTGTCCTGCGCGACGCCCGAGCCCGGTATGGCTCGGGCGTCGTGCTTGAGGTGCTTCTGACTTAACCCGGATCCACTGATCGGCTGTGACGAAGTGGTCGGAGGCGGCGGTTCTTGCCACCGTCGGCGTGAGCGCAGGCGGGAGCTGCGGCCTGTCAGGGCCGGTGGTTGTGTTGCTGTCTCCGGTCGCGCCGATGGCCTCGGCTGGGTGGTCAGGTCAGGGCTGGTTGGGGTGGGTCGGCGACTCGGGTGAACATGTCCTGCCAGGGTTTGCGCCACGGCCACAGGTCGGGCAGGTGCAGGGTCAGTTTCCGGGCGGAGCAAGCGATTCGGGCGGGAACCGCGATCAGGGTGCGCCGGATGGTGCCGGTGGTCGCCTTCTGCAGTCCGCCGCCGGCCAGGGTGGCCGCGGCGCGGGTGAGGTTGAACGCGATGACGGCGAGCACCAGCCAGGCGGCGTTGGCGGCGAACACCCCGGACGGCAGGTGCGCCAGCGCGGAGTTCTTCAGGTCGGCGTGGACCTGCTCGATGATCGCGTGCGCGCGGTGGGTCTGGTCCGCGGTGACCACGTCGAGGTCGCTGGTGGTGAAGAACGCGTGGTGCCGCCAGAGCCGGAACAGATCGGGCTGGCCGGCTTTCGCCTTCGGGTTCAGTTCCGGGATCCGCCGCACCACCAGCCGCCCCGGAACCTGGTGCCGCTTGGCCTTGGAGGTGAAGGCGGTGAAGTCGACCGCGGCGACTCGGCCCGTGAGACCCACTGGCCGGTGTCGTCGTCGAAGACCGCGTCGGGATACTCGATCGTCGTCCACTCGTCCTCACCGATCGCGGCGATAGCGGCCCTGACCTGGGCGTTCATCCGCACGGTCACCGACACGTCGGCGCCCGCGGTGACCGCCGCGCCGATGGCAGCGCAGCCGTAGAAGGCGGAGTCGGCGCGCACCAGCACCTTGCCCTTGGCACCCGGGCACAGGCTGCGCAGCGTCGCCAACGCGTCGGCGACCAGCCGCTGTGCGCCGCGAGCCGAATGCGCCGCGCCCTGGCGCAGTCGCTGCGCCAGCACCACCGGCGCCGCGTGGGCGGTGCTGACCGTGGCCAGCAACGCATTCAGCCCCCGCACCCCGGAGTAGCCGTAGCCCGACCCGGCCTTGGCATAGCCGTGGACCTCGACGATCGAGTCGTCGACGTCGACCAGCACATACCCGTCCGGGTCGTCGAGCCCGGCCACCAGCGGAGTGCGCTGAGCCAGGTTCGCCAGGAACCGGGAGGCGACCGCATCCAGCTGGCGGACGTGCCCGAAGGTGAACGCCCGCAGAAACGACCCCAGCGTCGACGGGGCATACGGATGCTGGAACACCCGGCCCATGCCGCCGTGACGTAGCGGCGCCATGTCATCGATCGAGTCCGCGCCGGCGACCATCCCACCGACCAGCGAGGCGACCTTCAACCCGGCGTTCGCGCCCTTGTCGGTCGGCACGCTCAGGTGCTCATCGGCCAACTGGTGCAGCCTGGCGGACTCGGCCAGCGCCAGCACCGGCACCAGCCCGGCCGCCGACACCAGATTCGGCTCATCGAACGCTACCGAGGTCGAGCCCGAAGTGTGAGACAGTTGCATCTGCGAGATGTCCCTTGTGTTGCTGACGGATTGAACCATCGACAAGTCCAATCTTCCCAGCACACAAGGGCATTCTCGTTCTACGACGCGCTGGCCCAGCCCTCACCATCGGTGGATCCGGGCTTAATCCGGTCGTTGGGCGAGGAAATACCCAGCCAGGTTCAGCGCGCGCTGCGGCGCCCGTCATGCCGTCCATGATCGCTCCTGATTGGTGTCGCCCCGGGGGAGGGGATCTTGGGGAGCGGTCCGCGGTCACCCGCCCGTGCCGCTGAGGCTGCGCCGGTAGTCCATCCTCCTGCGGGGCTTTCGCCCGCCGCGCCACGTACGGCTCTCCACCACTCCCTGACCGCGCTGGCAGTGTAGAGTCGCAGCATGACCTCGGGGATTGCTCGCCGGGGCCAGCGCTGCGGTCCCAGGTCGGAGGAACGCCGCTGTTCGTTCTGCCGCATGCGCGAGGAGCGGTCGGGCAAGCTCGTCGCCGGCCCCGGCGTCTATATCTGCAGCGCTTGCGTTGCCAGGGCTGTCAAGGCTCTGGATCGCTCCTAGCTCTGCCGGAGCTCAAGTCGACTCGGGCGCCGCGCGAGCGTCTGACAAGGAAATTCTCTTGCGTACGCCCGGGGATGGGGTATCCATAGGCTCGGCGGCGACCTGGCATTGATCGTTTGCGCAGTCGGTATGCCAGCGGGCAGCTGGAACCGGGTCATCCTCTGTATGGGAGGGGGTGGGTGGGAAGGTGGTCGAGGTTCGCCTGCTCGCGGTGTCGGCGGTCCTCGCTACGGCCACGTTCGCGGTGCTTGAGGGGGTGCAGTCCGTGGTCCGGGAGGATCACAGCTTCGCGGCGCCCATGAGCGTCTACGCGGTCGGTGCCTACGGCTTCGTCCAGACCATCGCGTTCGTCGCTCTCGGGCTGGGTTCGCTCGCTTTGGTGGCGGGCCTGCGACAACCGGTGGCGTCACCGGAGTGGACTGTGGGGCGAGCGCTACTGGCCATCTGGGCCCTAGGGGTCCTGCTCGCGGCCGCGTTCCCTATCGACTCGGCGCCCGCGGTCCATGGCGCTGCCTCGTTCGTCTCCTTCGTGGCCATCCTGGCGGCGATGTTCGTCTTCGCCCACGCATGTCACAGCGTCGCGCGGTGGCGCTCGTTCGCCGCCCCGTCGACGTGGTTGGCCCGAAGCGCCCTCGCCGCGCTTCTCGTGGCAGTTCTGACCCAGCCCTCATTCGCTTTCGGCGTCGCACAGCGCGTCTTCCTCGCGGCCGTGGTCGGCTGGACCATCGCCACGGCGCTGCGACTGTACAGTGCCGAGATCGGCAGCGCACCGGTGGGGACTCACCACCACAGGAGATCGCAATGAGTCAGGAGAACCTCGGGATCATCCTCAACGATTTCGTAGACGCGCTCCGCCGTGGGGACCTGGCCACTGTCGCGGCCCGGTTGGCTCCCGACGTCGTCTGGCAGGGGGTCCGCGACGGGCTGGTCTGCCGAGACAGGGACGAGGTCCTGGCGGTCCTTGGCCATTTCCGGCAGACCCAGTTTCGCATTGACGCTCTGCAGCTGATCGACGGTGGCGAGCAGGTGGTGCTCGGAGTTCGCGGGCCTCAGTTCGACCAGGTGGGTGGGGTCGAGCTCGGTGGGCAGATCTTCAACGTTTTCACCCTGCAAGAGCAGAAGATCGTGCACATGCGGGACTACCGCACCCGCGCTGACGCCCTCGCCGCCGCGGGACTCAGCGGCCATGCCGAGTGGCGTTAGACCCTGGTAGGCAGGGACGAGCACAATCGAGTGCCCGTGCTGTCCGCGTCTCCCACAAGCCGATCGACGAGCGGGGCGGTGAACGACGTCGAGGAGCACCTGCTTGACCAGGCCCGAGCTTCCAGCCGTGATGGTCGATCGTCCCGTGATGGTCGATCGTCGCGGTGGTGCAAGCAACCACGAGGGACCGCTGGCTGGGATGGTGAGGGCGTGACGACGACGGGTGCGCGGGTGATCGGTCTGCTGGGCGGGATGAGCTGGGAGTCCAGCGCCCAGTACTACCGGCTGGCGAACGAGCTGGTGCGCGACCGGCTCGGGGGCCTGCACTCGGCGCGGCTCCTGCTGGCCTCGGTCGACTTCGCCGACATCGAGCGGCTGCAGGTCGCCGGCCGGTGGGACGAGGCCGGGCGACTGCTCGCCGAGACCGCGAAGGGGCTTGAGGCCGCCGGCGCCGACCCTGCTGCTGCTGTGCACCAACACCATGCACAAGGTTGCCGACCAGGTGCAGGCCGCCGTCGGCATCCCGCTGCTGCACCTGGCCGAAGCCACCGCCGCGGCCGTCCACCGAGCAGAGGTGTCCACGGTCGGTTTGCTCGGCACCGCGTTCACCATGGAGCAGGACTTCTACCGCGACCGCCTCTCTGGGCATGGTCTGCGGGTCCTGGTCCCCAGCGTCGCCGACCGGGCCGAGGTGCACCGGATCACTACGACGAGCTGTGCGTCGGCGTTGTGCGCGAGGAGTCGCGGGAGGTGTACCGCGAGGGTGATCCGTCGGCTGGTCGAGTACGGCGCAGAGGGCGTTGTGCTCGGCTGCACCGAGATCGAACTGCTGGTCGGCACCGCCGACAGCCCCGTCCCGGTGTTCCCGACCACACGCCTGCACGTCGAGGCGGCCGTCGCAGCCTCCCTCGAGGGGATCACCTGAACACGTCGCGGACTACCGACACGGGCGCGTCCGACAGCCGATCGTCAACTGGGACGGGACAGGCCTGACGCTCGAGGATCCGCGAACGGGCGGGGCACCGGGCGCAGGAAGTGGTCGGCCGTCCTACGGTGGCGGTGTGGTCAGAAGCGTGGCGGTCCTGTCCGACATCCACGGCGTGCTGCCCGTCCTGAACGCTGTGCTCGCTGAGCCGGACGTCGTGGCAGCTGACCTCATCGTCGTGACGGGCGACCACGCCGCCGGACCCCAGCCGGTGCCCGTGCTGGTCCGACTGACTGGTTTGGGCGACCGCTCTGTGCTCGTGCGCGGCAACGCCGACCGAGAGCTCGCCGCCCTCGCCCGCGGTGACACCTCCGCCGTCCGCGAGGTCTGCGACATCGACGCCTGGGCAGCTGCCCAGTTGACCGCCGCGCACACGCAGCTGCTCGCCGAGATGCCGCACCCCGTGACGCTGGACGTCGACGGCTTCGGCCCGGTCCTGTTCTGCCATGGCACGCCCCAGGACGACGAGGAGGTCGTGCTCGTCGACACCCGCCTGGAGCGCTGGGCGAGCTCATCGCCGACGTCCCGCAGCAGGTGCGGACCGTCGTCTGCGGCACACCACATGCCCTTCGTCCGCCTGGTCGACCGGCGCCTGGTCCTCAACCCCGGCAGCATCGGGATGCCCTACGGGCGCGTCGGCGGCTCCTGGGCGCTGCTGCACGACGGGAACGTCACCCTACGGCATACACCAGTGGACGTCGACGAAGCTATCGAGCAGCTGATCGCCGGCTCGACCTACCCGACCGATGCGCCTGGGCACGCGACTACCTGACAGCCACTATCAGCGACGCCGAAGCGCTCACCACGTTCGCACCCCGCGACGGACGAACCTCCACGAAGGCTCGATGCCTCAGTCAGCGATGCATATGTGACGCCTGGTGTTGCCGCCCTGCCGCGGTCGCCGTGAGGTACTCGTTCGCCGCGGCCAACTCCGCTCAAGCGGCAGGCCACGCCACTCGAGCCGTTCCCCAGCCGATCCCAGCGGGACACGGCCGTCAGTCGTTGTCGCTGGCCGGGCGCAGGTGAGTTGCCAGCCAGTCGACGGCGTGCTGGTCGGATGGCGGCCTCTGGGGTCTGAGGGGCAGGTTCGTCGCCCGGCTCCTCCGCGAGCGCGTGCGCCATGTCGGCCACCACGATCAGGTCGACGTCGCCGGGGTCGTCGTAGGCGCCAGCCAGGGCCGCACGCAGCTGCTGCGCGGGCTCGAGAAAGCCCTGGCGGTCGTCGCCGGAGCCGACTACGAGACGCACGGGGGGCTGCCCTGCGCGGGCGAAGTCCTCGGCGCGGGCGGCGAAGTCCAGGCGGTGCGCCACCTCTAGCGAGCGATCGCTCCACGGGTAGTGCACGCCGATGCGACGGCCGAGGGCGTCCACAGCCGGACGCAGCCGGGTGAGCGGGCTGAGCAGCACCGCGGCGCGCACCGGGACACCGGCCGCGGACGCGGTCTCGACGAGGACCAACTGCGCGACGGCGGCGCCGATCGACCCGCCGACCAGGCCCAGCGGCCCGGCGCCGAGATCGAACCGCTGCCGCAGCTGGCGAGCGCGGCAGGGAACTCCTCCGCGCCTCGGGAGACGATCGGCTCCTGCAGGTTGAGGACCGCATCCTGGTAGCCCAGCCGCATCAGCTCCTCAAACCCGCCGGCCGAAAGCCGGGACCCGCACAGGGGCAGACGAGGTAGATCCGCCAGGCGTCCAGGCCCTGCAACGGCAACGCGGCGGCGAATGCCGCCTCGGTACGCGGCGAGTCCATCAGGTGCCAGGCGACCACGACCGGAGTCGAGGTGCTCGGCGTACGGGGCGGGACGGCCAGGAACGGCACGCCGGCGGCGGTGCCGGTGACCGAAGCGCGGGTGGGGGACATCGCAACCTCCTGGAACTGGACGGCGTCCAGCTTACTGTACGACGTACAGTAGAGGGGTGTCCGGATCGAGGAGTCCCGGTCAGCGCGCGGGCCTGACCCGCCACGCGGTGCTCGCGGCGGCCCGCGAGCTGCTCACCGCCGGTGGGATGGACGCCCTGTCGATGCGCGCACTTGCCAGCCGACTCGGGGTGGCACCGAACGCGCTCTACAGCCACGTGCCGGGCAAGACCGCGCTGCTCGACGACCTGCTCGACGACCTACTGGCTGCAGTTCAGACGCCCGACCCCGACACATCGGACCCCGCGGCCGGCCTCACGGCGCTGATGCAGTCCACCTACGACGTCCTGACCGCCCACGCCGCCCTTGTGCCGCTCTATCTGTCCCGGCAGGGAGCCCGCGGCGCCAACGCCGTGCGACTAGGGCAGGCCATGGACGCGCTGCTGGATCGCGCGGGAGTGACAGGACCGGCGGGAACTCAGGCCCGACGCGTGCTG
This sequence comes from Actinomycetota bacterium, assembly GCA_030773435.1. Taxonomy (GTDB): domain Bacteria; phylum Actinomycetota; class Actinomycetes; order Propionibacteriales; family Nocardioidaceae; genus JALYMZ01. The sequence goes on from JALYMZ010000103.1 coordinate 7,831, forward strand.
ATCGTCCACACGATCGGGTCGGCGGCCTTCGCGACCAGTCCCGCGCAGGACGACGACCTCCCCCTGTCCGCGCAGCAAGCCCTCAGCACCTTCAGCCACGGGCTTCGCTGGCTGCTCGACGGGATCACCGCGGCCCCCGGCCGCGCGCATTCCGCCGCCGGGGCCATCGGTTGAGGATCGGCTGTGGGACGCACGGCCAAC
>JALYMZ010000104.1 GCA_030773435.1 Actinomycetota bacterium
CGTCGCACAGCACCGGCTCGGCGCCGAACGCGCGCAGTGACGGGACCTTGTTCGGCGATCGGGTCATACCCGCCACCTCATGGCCGAGGGCGACCAGCCGCGGCACCAGCCGCATGCCGATCACCCCAGTAGCTCCCGCCAAGAAGATCCGCATGGTCGAACGCTACCGATCGCCAGGGACGCGGAAGCTTCATGACCCGGTTGAGATCCTCTTGCGGGCCGGTTCAGCGGCCGCGATCGTCCGTCGCTGGCAGCCGTCCCGGTGACCGTTCCCCTTAGGAGACGCGCGCAGCGCAGCGGTTCAATCATCTGCCGATGAGCGCTAGTTCGGCTGATCTGCAGGCACTAAATTTCGTTGTCATGCCGATCGTCGAGGTCACCTGCGCGTCGGACGTGGGAGAGGAGCAACTTGTGCGCCTCTTGCAGGCACTGCCTCACGCCGTCTCGGTGGCGGTCGAATGCCCGGAGGAGCCATACGACGGGCAACTCCAAGCCGGTGACCTCGAGATTCGCTCGCGTGCGCTGGGGCCGTACGACGTGAGCGGTCTCGACTTCGTCGTCGAGGTGCGGTCCAAATGGTTCGCGAGCCGGGCCCAAGATCGGCAGGCCAGGTGCGATCGACTGCGCGACATGCTGGTCGAAGCCGCGGGGAGCCGCAGTATCGGCGTCTACCTGTCCCTGCCAGTCGCCGCTTGGTCACAGGTCGAGTAGCAGGTCCCGTTCGCCTTGTGCAGGGCGCTGGTGCAACGACCGCACATGCCGCCGTCGGGACGGCCATCCGCTCATGCACCGTCCGCGTGTTCGGCGTCGGCGGGGGTGGGGACGCTCCGTTGCGGCGTGCTGCTGAGATGTCCGTCGACGACGATCAATCGGCACTGAACTTCCTGACCGCATGGTTCGCGGAGCAGTGCAAACGGCGACTGGGAACACGACGTGGGCGTCGAGATCGAGACGCTGGACAACCCGGGTGGGCGGTGGACATGCGCGTCGCCGACACTGCGCTCAAGGGCGCCGCCACCGAGTGGCATCAAGAGGAGCGTTGCCCCGGCTCCTGGCTGCACTGGCGCTCAACCGGCGACATGTTCGAGGCTCGTTGTGAGTGCCCGACCTACACGTCGCATTGGCCGCATTCCGAGATTCGCGTCGCGCTGACGATGATCCATCTGCTCAGGCCGCGGTGGGCGGGTTGCCTCGTCAGAGCCGGCTCCGTAGGTCATCGACCTCGAGCTCCGTGCCCTGGACCACGACCGAGTCCCACGTCTCATGCACGTACACGAGCAACCTGCCCTTTTCGTCCCACAGCCATAGGCGTTCGGGAACGTGGAGCGTGAGCAGTTCGGCGGCGACGGCGGTGTTGAACGGTCCAGTGAAGTCACCACGCCGGTTGCTGACCGTCAGTCCAGCCCGCGACGGCACCTCCCGCTCCGGAGACAGCACCGCCACGGCGACGCGGATTGCGCCACAACGCAGCGCCCAGGCGAAGACCTCGCTCAGCACGGTGTTCAAGCGCCGGTCCTGATCTTCCTCCCGAAGACTAGTGGCGCTCTCCGGAAGCTCACGTTGTTCCAACGGCAGGCGTTGCCCCTCGTACCGGGTCAACCCAAACCCGGGGTGCACTAGGTAGCCACCCTCGGGCCACGGATCGTTGTCGGGAACCGCCCCGCCCTGCCTTAGCCTCGATCCACCGATGGGCCCGCTCGTTGACGCTGGTTGATCTTTGGCTTGCGGGACCGCGTGTGAGGGCGTGGCTGTCTGCCCGACCTGGCTGTCGGGTTCCCCGTGGTCCTTGATCGGGCCGTTGCGGCGGTTGGTCAGGAGGTGGCGGCTGTGGGTGGGCTGCAACTGCGGGTGAACAGCTCGGTCCAGGCGTCCTGCCAGGGCCAGGCGTGCGGTAGGTGCAACGTCAGTCGCCGGGCTGAGGACGCGACGCGTGCCGGCACGGCGACAAGGATGCGCCGGAGGGTGGCGGTGGTGGCCTTGGCTAGCCGGCCGCCAGCGAGCGTCCCGGCGGCGCGGGTCAGGTTGAACGCCATGACGGCGCAGACCAGCCAAGCGCTGTTAGCCGCGAACTTCCCCGACGGCAGGTGCGCCAGCGCGGCGTTGTTCAGGTCAGCGGTGACTTGCTCGATGATCGCGTGTGCGCGGTGGGTCTTGTCAGCAGTGACGGTGTCCAGCTCGCTGGTGGTGAAGAAGGCGTGGAAGCGCCACAGCTGGAACAGCGACGCCTGGGCGGGGTTGTTCGGCTGGTTGAGGTCGGGGATCCGCCGCACCACCAGGCGTCCACGCACCTGCTCGGCGGGCTTGCGGCTGCTGAACGCGGTGAACGGCACCTGGAGCGACCTCGGCCCTGGACACCCAGCGGTCGGTGGCGGCGTCGTAGACGGCGTCGGTGTATTCGATCGTCGTCCACGCGTCGTCGCTGATGGCGCCGATCGCCGCTTTCACCTTGGGATCCATCCGGACGGTGACCGATACCTGCGCGCCGGCGCGCAGTGCCGCGCCGATGGTCGGCCAGCCGTA
>JALYMZ010000105.1 GCA_030773435.1 Actinomycetota bacterium
CGTACGGCGAGTAACGCCGCCGGCGCCGCAGCCGGCGCGCACCCCGACGGCTCAGTACACCAGCGCCTGGACGCCGGCGCCGAGCACCTCCTCGGTGAACACCGGGGCCCCCGCCACCCGGATGCCCTCGATCACGTCCGCCTCGCCGATCTCCCGCCGCTTCGCGCACTGCGTGCACAACGTCACGGTCCCGCCGGCGAGCACGGCGGCGAGCAGCTCGTCCAGCGGTGCCGCGTGCGGCAGGTCGAACTCCTTGGCCTTCTCGGGCAGAGCAAACCAGGAGGCCTCACCGGTCAGCCACAGCGAGACCTGGGCGCCGGAGGCCACGGCCGTCGCGGCGACGGTGAAGGTCTGGTTGCACCGCTCGGCATCGTCCAGGCCGCTGGTCACCTTGATGACGAGAGTTCGCGCCGCGGCCACAGCCCGAGCGTAGCCAGGGCGACTAGACTACGGCGGTGTGGAGGCCTTCTTCCTCGCCCTGCTGGTGCTGAGCGGTGTCGCGATGACCCTGTCGTCGTCGTACGCCGTCTACCGGCTCTACCGCGGCCGGCCCTGATCCGGGTCACCCCCGCTCACCGCCGGACCCCTCCACCGCGATGACCTTCCAGCTCCCCGCGGACCTGCACCCCGACTGCGCGCCCGTCGCCTGGCTCCTCGGCACCTGGCGCGGCAACGGGCACGGGGACTACCCCACCGTCGAGAAGTTCTCCTTCCGCCAGGAAGCGATCTTCGCGCACGACGGCCGCCCGTTCCTGCACTACTTCAGCCGCGCCTGGATCACCGACGAGCACGGCGACGACGTGCGCCCCGGCGCGCTGGAGACGGGGTTCCTGCGCACCCGGCCGCGAGGTGAGCTGGAGCTCGTGTTGGTGCACCCGACCGGATACGCCGAGGTGTGGTACGGTGGCGTGGACGGCGCCAAGATCGAGCTGGCCACCGACGCGGTGGCACGGACGGCGTCGGCGAAGGACTACACCGGCGGGCACCGGCTGTACGGGCTCGTCGACGGTGACCTGCTGTGGGCCTTCGACATGGCCGCGCAGGGACAGCCGCTGCAGTCGCACCTGTGGGGTCGGCTCAGGCGCGGGTGACCGGCTGCAACAGATCACGGTCGACAACCGTCTGCAGCGACAGCGTGCAATATCCGGCGTCCTCGAACAGCACGGTCAGCCGGTCCTCCTCGATGCGCAGCACCACGCCGCGACCGAGCTGCTCGTGCTCGACCGCGGTGTTCGGGCGGAACCTCGTGTCCCTCGAACCCGGCTGCCGGTGCACGGTGGAGGTCCCCTCCCGGCAGGTGTCGCAGTTGCCGCAGGGTTCGGCGAGGTCCTCGCCGAAGTACCCCAGCAGGTACTGCCGCCGACACCCGTTCGTCTCGGCGTAGCCGCGCATCATCGACACCCGTGACTTCAGGAACCGCTGGTGTGCCTCTCCGACCTCGACCGCTTCGTCGACGGCGACCTCCGCGGGCGGGTCCTCGTCGGCGTACTGGAGCCGGCCCTCGCCGTCGGTGCTGACCGCCCCGGCCTGCTCCAGCAGGTTCACCGCACGGGTACGCCGTTGCGGTGACACGTCCACCTTGTCCTTCAGCTGCGACGGCGGCAGCGGCTCGTCCTCGGCGCGCAGCGCCTCCGCCACCTCGTGCAGCGCGTCCGGTTGCGGCGCGGCGGTCGTCAGGAAGCTCTGTACCCCCAGGTCCTCCTCCCGGTAGAACAGCACCGCCGCGGCTGGCTCGCCGTCGCGGCCGCCGCGCCCGATCTCCTGGTAGTAGGAGTCGGGCGAGTCCGGAATCGAGGCGTGGAACACGAAGCGCACGTCGGCCTTGTCGATACCCATGCCGAAGGCCGACGTCGCGACGACGACCTCGAGCCGGTCGTCGAGCCACTTCCGGTGCACCCGCCGGCGATCCGCGGCCTTCATGCCGGCGTGGTAGACCGCGGCGGCGACTCCACGCCCCTGCAGCTCGCCGGCGTACTGCTCGGCCTCCTTGCGGGTCGAGGTGTAGACGAGTCCGGGCTTGGTGGCCGCCTCCACGCGCTCGATCACCGTCTGGCGCTTGTCACGGTCGGAGGTGAACCGGACGACCTCGAAGGCGATGTTGGGACGGTCGAAGCTGGCGACCACCTCGTGCGGGTCGCGCAGCCCCAGTCGCTGGATGATGTCGGCGCGGATCGGGGGTGCCGCGGTGGCGGTGAGCGCCAGCACCCGGGGATGTCCCAGCCGCTCGATGACCGTGGCGAGCCGCAGGTAGTCCGGGCGGAAGTCGTGCCCCCAGCCGGAGACGCAGTGTGCCTCGTCGACGACGAACAGCGACGGTTCCAGCTCGGCGACGTCGGCGAGCACGTCCTCCTTGGCCAGCTGCTCCGGCGAGAGGAAGAGGTACTCGGCGTCGCCGCTGCGCACCGACGCCCATGCCGCCTCGGTCGCGCCCTTGCCCTTGGCGGAATTGATCGCTACCGCGTCCGGCGCGCCCGACTCGTTGATCGCGCCCACCTGGTCGCGCTGCAGCGAGATCAGCGGGGACACGATCACCGTCGGGCCGCCGAGCAGCAGCGCCGGGACCTGGTAGATCGCGGACTTGCCGGCGCCGGTCGGCAGCACCGCGAGCACGTCGTGGCCCGCCATCAGGTGCTCCATGGCCTGCAGCTGCTCGGGGCGGAGCTCATCCCACCCGAAGTGCTCCCGTGCCGTTTCACGCAGTCGATCGGGGTCCGGCTGCTCCCGGCGGCGGGGACGTCGGCGAGGGCGCTCCGCAGCGGGCACCAGGCCGCCGTACCCCTGCACGGCGCCGACAAACAGCCCGAGGTTTGGATCCCCTCGCCGCGGACATCGCATGCACATGGACGCGATGAGTCAGGTGCGTGAGGGCATGCGGGTCGTCGACTCGACCGGGGAGGAGATCGGGACCGTCGAGGACCTCAAGATGGGTGACCCCGAGGCGGTCACCTCGGCGGGTCAGGACGCGCAGGCCGGCGCCAGCGGCCTGATGGTCGACCTCGCCGAAGGTGCGGGGGCGAGGGAGCCCGACGTGCCGCCGCAGCAGGCGGAACGGATGCTGCGGATGGGTTACGTCAAGATCGACGGCAAGGGCCTGTTCGGCAGCGACTACTACGCGGTCGCCGACCAGGTGGCGCGGGTGGAGGGTGACACGGTGCATCTCGCCGTCCCTCGCGACAGCCTCAGCGGCTGAGCCGCGAGCGGCGGCGCAGCACGCGCACCGCTCTAGACTGCACGGCGTGCAGCCCACCGACCCGCCGGCCGGCACCCGCGACTGGCAGGCGGAGCTGCGCGCCCGCGGGTACCGGCTGACTCCCCAGCGCCAGTT
>JALYMZ010000106.1 GCA_030773435.1 Actinomycetota bacterium
ACGGCGTCAGCCCGTGGCTGCCCGTCGCCGCCTACACAGCCCTCGTCGGCGCCCTACTTCTCGCTGGCATCGCCTGGCACGGGCTCCGCTTGGACCTCACCGACTACGCCATCCTCATCCTCGCCGCCTGGCTGCTGTGGCTGCACCTCGACCGGACCAACGTGCACGAGCGGGCCGATCAGGCAGCCGACGACGCCGACCGGTCAGCCCGCGCCTACGACGCGGTCAGGGAGCATCACAACGACCTGCTGGCCCGCTTCGAAGCGCTGTGCGGACACCTCGAGCTCAAGGTCAACACCGACGACGTCGCAGCGGACCGGGCCGAGCAGAAGCCGGAGCCGGCGCACGACGACGGGTTCGTCCGCGTCGGTCAGTACCGCGTGCCGAAGGAGCCGTTGCGCTTCCCGGACGAGCCGGTGCACCACGGCGCAACCCGCTACGAGCCCGAACCGCCGCCCACCGAGCCGCAGCCCGTCACTGACACCACCGCCGCCGTAGCAGCCCACCGCCACCGCCGGTGGGACAACGACGCGGCGCAGCTCGACACGCGCGTCGAAGACCTGGAAGTCGCGCACTCCGTGGCGCTGCTCGAACACCGCATGTGGGAGTGGAGACGAGGGGTGGCGGCGTGACCGATCCCATCTGCTCATCAGACCGCTGGACCTGCCCGACATGCGGACGCACGGTCGTCGTTGACGGCAGCGACGCCGACATCCACTGCGCACTTCGCGCCTGCCAGCAGCGCCACGCCGCAGGTCACCGCGCCGCCACCGAAGTCCTAGCCCGACTCGGGCTACCCGACCCAGCCAAAAGGAGAAGCGCATGACCCCCACCGCCGCCGGCGCGTTCCTGCTCGGCACCGCAACCGGATTCCTCGCCGGATTCGCCACCGGCATCGCAGCCGCAGTCGGCCTGGTCGCCGCCATCGAACGCGGGGTGACCGTGTCGCCGGAGAATGGGCGACCGCTGCTGACCATCCCGAACCATGTGCCCGACTACCTCACATCGGAGCGCTGACCGAAATGAGGATCCTTGGACCCCCCAGCGCCGACCCCGCGCAGGTCCGCCAGCGCCTCACCGGCATGGGCGCCACGCCCCTGTTCGTCGACCACATGCTCGAACCGCTGTGGGCAGCCGCTGTCGGACTCACCGTCGACCCCGTCGGCGTCGTCGCACAGTCCTACAAAGAGACCGGCGGCGGCCGGTTCGCCGGGCAGGTCAAGCCGCAGTTCTACAACACGGCGGGCATCAAGAACCGTCACGTCGGGCTGTACCCCGGTGTTGACGACGGCGACCAGCCCCTCGCTCACGCCCGGTTTGCGTCGTGGGACGTAGGGGCCGTGGCACACGCCCAGCACGTCCGCGCTTACTCCGGGTGGCCCGTCGAGGGGCTGATCGTCGACCCCCGGTACTGGCTCGTCATCGGCAAGCACCGGTGCGAGACGTGGCACGAACTCAGCGGCAAATGGGCGCCCGCCGCGGACTACGGGACGTCGCTCGTCGCCATCGCCCGACGGCTGCAGGGGGTGGCCTGATGTACGAGTACCGGGCGACCGTCGCCTCCATCTACGACGCCGACACTGTTCGCCTCAACGTCGATCTTGGCTTTGGCATATGGATTCACCGGCAGCGGTTCCGCCTCGCCGGCATCGACGCCCCCGAGCTCGGCACACCGGAAGGTCGGGCCGCGCGGGACTGGCTGCGGGAGCTGCTGCCAGTGGGCACGGCGCTCACCGCCATCACCGTGCGCGACAGCGCCGAAAAGTACGGGCGGTACCTCGCACACCTCTACCTGCCCGATCAACCCATCGTGTCCGTCAACCAGCAACTCATCGACGCCGGGCACGCCAAGCCTTATGACGGGGGAGCCCGATGACCCGAGGCAAATATGCGGTCAAGGCAGCCAATCGCATGGCTGAACTTGAGAGCGAGATCATCGCCGAACTGCGGGACAATCTGGCGGCGGTCACCGCTGAACGAGACGCGGCCCGGCGGGAGCTTTTCAATCTTAGGGTCAACCTCGGAACAGAGGTGCGCCTACGGGCGGCCGAACTCGCTGCGACAGAACTCCAAGAACTGCGCGACCTACTGAACGACGAGCGACGACGACGAGAGTCGGAACGCGGCCAACTCTGCGAAGAAGTGTTCGCTCACCTCCGCCACGCCCGCATGTCTCTTGAGACTGCGACCGCGATAGCCGTCGCCTTCGGCCAGGGGCATCGCATCGGACAACTGTGGGCGGCCAATAACAACCGGATGGCTCGCCGCGCCAATGCCGCTAAAGCGAACTGGATCACCAATAATCATCGACCCAAGCAGGGAAAAGGCCCTCATGTGCCGAGGCCGATGCAGTGAGGATCCGACACAAGGTCCGCCCCCCGCGCGAGCCCAAGACAGCTGAAATCGACGTGGGGTATCAGGCGGAGGTTGATCGAGCGACGCAGAAGCTCCAGCGCCGCTACGAGCGCGCCAAGAAGGCTGCCGATGCCGCGCGGTTCCGCCGAGATCGGGCCGCGCTCATTGTGGGCAACAACAAACTCCGCGCCCAGCGCCTCGCCGACGCTGAGGCGGCACTTCTGGGTCGTCTCGCCGAACTGGAGGAACTGGAACGCATGATGCAGGCCAACCCCTATGCGAGCCTGGCCCACCGTGGCCGCGAAGGATGGACGAAGGTTCCCCGGTGAGGCCGCCCACTGAGGTTGAACGGCTCGCCGTGTTCCTCGCCGCGATGGCCGTCACCCGCCTGATGCTCGGCCGTCCCACGCCCGAGCCTCCCCGCGTTCGCGTCTATGCCGGTAACCGCGTCTTCGTCGGTGGTCCGGACGTCACGAATGACCCCCGCTACGCCGTCACCGACCCGTACCGCGCCCGCTACGGCGCCAACAATCCCGGAGCGAACTGAATGACCGCGGGGGAAACGACCGCCTACATCGTTCTCGTCTGCTCGCTCATGTTCATCCTCGGCGTCCTTGCCGGAAAGGCTCTCCTGTGACCACCACGCTGCGCAACGGCACTACGACCGACGATCCGCGCCTCGACCGGCTCCCATCCGACCGCACTGACCACCTGAAGAAGTACCCGCTCACCGCAGCCACGATGCCGTCGGCCGCCACCCCGGTCGTCATCGGGGTCAACTGGTACTCGAACTTCGATCGGCCGGTGGTGCGGCGCATCCGCGGCCGGGATTACCACGTCAT
>JALYMZ010000107.1 GCA_030773435.1 Actinomycetota bacterium
GCGCTGCTGCTACCGCCTCGTCGAGCAGTGCCATCAATCGCAACGGCGTGCCGGAACGCGTCTTGAGGATCTTGCGGTCCTCCCCGAGAACATTGCCGATCTGAACGTGGACCGGCGTCACTGTGTCCGGCAACCAACCAGCCTTGCGAGCGGTGTCCCACACCATCCGGAGATGGATGGGCCTGGGGTGCGCCGGCCACGTAAAGGATGCGGTCTGCCTGTAGCTGCTCCACGCGGTACTTGAGCGCTGCCAGATCGGTCGTCGCGTAGCCGTAGCCGCCGTCGGACTTTCGGATGATGAGCGGCATCGGTTTGCCCTCACGGCCCGTATAGCCGTCCAGGAACACGCAAAGTGCGCCGTCGCTCATTGAAGCGATCCCGGCCGCCTCGAGCTCGTCACAGATCACTCCAAGGCTCTCGTTGTACGTCGATTCGCCCGCGAGATTTTCGTCGGTCAGAGTCACGCTGAGGCGAGAGTAGATCGTGTTGAAGTAGTGCGTCGAGAGTTCGACCAGTTCCCGCCATAGCCGCAGAGTGTCTGTATCGCCAGCTTGGAGAGCGACCACGCGCAGACGCGCACGGTTGGCGAATTCCTGATCTGCATCGAACTTCACGCGGGCTGTTTGATAGAAGGCGTTCGGATCGGTTTCTAGGAGGAGTGCGTCGTCGCTGTCCTCACCTACGTCGAGCAGGTGCTCGATCAGCATCCCGAACGGCGTGCCCCAGTCGCCGATGTGGTTCTGGCGGATCACGTGGTGCCCGAGGTGCTGGAGAGTGCGTGCAAGGGCATCCCCGACGACGGTCGTGCGAAGGTGACCCACGTGCATCTCCTTGGCGACGTTAGGAGCCGAGTAGTCGATCACGACGCGCTTCACGGTCTGGACAGGAACGCCCAGGCGAGGATCGGCTGCATTGGCTGTGGCCTGGCTGGCGACCCAGGCGTCGTCGAGGGTGAGGTTGATAAAGCCAGGGCCACTGATCTCGACCTTGTCGCAGATTCCGACCACGTCGAGATGCTCCACGATCTTCGCTGCGACCTCGAGGGGTGGCAGACCGAGCCGCTTGGACAGTGCCAGCGCCGCGTTGGCCTGGACGTCGGCGAACTGGCTTGGTCGCAGTACGGGGTTCTCGTCCCGATAGCTCGATCCGAAGGCGCGCTCGATGGCGGCTGAAACCCTGGGAGACAATGCGGCCGACGGGGACATGAGCAAAGCGTATGGGCCCGGCCGCCCCGGCGTGCACTGGCACCCAGCCCAGTCCCGCGCTCCTCTGAGCGCCAGGGCCGTCGATGGCTGACGCGAGAACGACTGCAACTCCCTCCCTGTCTCGAGATGGAGGCAAAGCTGGGGACTCTGAGGAGTGACAGCTGTGCGCCTCTGACGCCGCCCACGCCGAACGGCGACAGGTAGCATGTCTTTTCAGCGAAAGATCGAGGATGGAGCACGTGCGAGGATGTCCCGAGTTCCGTGGAGTTCGGTGGCGGCCCGGTGAGCATCAGACTGCGTTCACGTCAGTGTTGCAGTCGGCTCCGACAGTCTCGTTAGCGGCATGCCGTTCCAGCGCGGTTCGCAGGCTGGAGAGGTGGAGGTGGCCGTTCACGCGGCGGAACTGCTCGCTGGCCTCGAGCATGCCGGCCGCGCACCAGCGCAGCGCCATCTGCCCGTCTCGCCAGCGCTTGACGTTCTTGGCGTGGTCGCGGCAGATCGAGATCATCGACTCGATCGCGTTCGTGCTGCGCAGGGTCCGGGCGAGCGTTGGCGGCACGCCGAGGAGGAGCACCGTGAGGGTCTCTTGCATGCCCTTACGGAGGCTGGCTGCGGCGCCGGGGTGGGTCTTGTCCAGTTCCTTAGCCAGCGCCTCGAGCAGCGCCTGGGCCTCCAGCGCGGAGTCGGCGTGGTAGGCGACCCTCATCCGTCGTTCGACCGGGCCGCGCATCTTCTCCGGCAGATGGTCGCGGACATTTCTCAGCTTGTGGAGCTGGCAGCGAGCGATCACCGGCTGGTCGAACACCTCCTTGACCTCGGCCCGGCGCAACCTACCGATCTCAGTCAGCATGGAACGGCCGGCCCCGTTTAGGGGTTCGTAGGGTTCTTTCACTCGAGGGGCGGCGGTCCTTCCACACCGGACACGACCTACCCCGATGGACGCGCGCAGGACCTCGCTCAACTTGAGCTGCTCCCAGGCCGGGCGACGGGGCCGTCTCGCTGAGGGATTCTCCTCGGCCTGGGTAGCCAGGTGACGTGTCCGCATCTACAGTGATGGACCACCTGAGCGGTTGATTGGTCGACACCACTCCGAGCATCGGAGACCGGGAGGGCGGGTTGGTGAGCGCCGCGTGCGGACAGGGCGGGCGCAGCGCGCACGCGTGCCGGGATCGTGAAAGGGAACGATGTGGGGTCAGCTCTGTCGGAGAAGCTGCTGTTCCTCCGCTCCTTTCTCGCGCACCCGCGGCGGGTGGGGGCAGTGCTGCCCACGTCTCGACGTGCGGTCGCTGACATGTTGGACATGGCCGAGCTCGACCGGGCACGGCTGGTTGTGGAGCTGGGTGCTGGCACCGGCTCATACACCGAGGCCTTGCTTGCGCGGCTGGGGCCGCAAGCCCGGCTGCTGGCCTTTGAGATCGACTCGGCGTTGGCCGCGGCGGTAGGTGCTAAGCTGCCTGACCCCCGGCTGCGGGTGATGGCAGTCTCGGCCCAGGACGTGGAGGACGTTCTCGATGGGCAGCGCCCGGAGGTCGTGGTGTCGGCGCTGCCGTTCACGTCGCTGCCTGCGGAGATGGGCCGCGCGATTTTGGAGGGCACGGCGCGAGTGCTGGCCCCGGGGGGTACCCTGCTGGTCCTGCAGTATTCGCCGCTGATCGCTCCCGAGCTGTCCCGCGTGTTTGGCTCGGTGCGCCGGCGGGTGTGCCTGGTCAACGTGCCGCCGGCGTTTCTGTTCGCCTGCCGCGACCCGCAGGTCGCCGGGTCCGCCGGACCGACAGCGGCCCTGTGAGCCGCCGCACCTGGCCGTTGGCGCGGCGCTACGCGCTGCCGCCGCTGGCAGCGGGGGTGCCGCTGGCGCTGTCCGGTCGGCGCAGCGGTTGGGCGCTTCTGGGCCTCGCCGCGGCCGTTGTGGCGTTCTTCCGTGATCCGGAGCGGCCCCTGCCGCAGGACCCATCGCTGGTCTACGCCGCCTCGGACGGGTTCGTGACACGTGTGGACGGCGACGTCGAGGAGCCGTGGCTGCCGGGGAGGAGGGCCACGCGAATCACAGTGTTCCTGTCTCTCAGCGACGTGCACGTGAACCGCAGCCCCGTCGGTGGGCGCGTTACCCGTATGGAGCAGTTGGGAGCCGGCTTTGCACCGGCCCTGCTGGGGGGGGCGCGGGACAACCGCCGCAATCGCCTAGCCCTGGACGGCCCGGCCGGACCGGTGGTGGTCGTGCAGGTGGCCGGAGCGTTGGCGCGGACCATCAGTAACTGGGCGCAGGTGGGCGACCGCGTGGTCGCGGGCGAGCGTCTCGGCCTGATCCACTTCGGCTCGCGCACGGACGTGCTCCTGCCGCTGGGCGCCGTGGAGGTGCTCGTCGAGCGGGGCACGCGGGTGCGGGCCGGAGTCACGCCGCTCGCCCGGTTCTACAGCGGGAATGCCGCGTGCACCAGCACCTGAGCCTGCCAAACGTGGTGACCAGCGTCAGCTTGACGACAGGGTTTCTGGCTCTGCTCGTCGCCCCGGGCAAGGTAGGCCTCGCCACGGTGCTGGTGCTGATCGCCGCGGTGCTCGACGGCGTGGACGGGGCGCTGGCTCGCCATATCGGTGGCGACCGCGCCTTCGGCGCCCAGCTGGACTCGCTGGCCGACCTGCTGTGCTTCTGCATCGTCCCGGCGCACGTGATGTACGAGACGGTCTTGAAGGACATGCCCGTCCCCGGCCTGCTGACCTCGTGCGTCTTCGTGCTCGCCGGCGCCTGGCGGCTGGCCCGCTTTCCGCTGGTGCAGCAGCCCGGGCATTTCGTCGGGCTGCCCACTCCGGCGGCCGGGGGCCTCCTCATGCTGCTGACGCTGTGGGCACCGGCGGTGGCGGTCCTGCTGGGCGCCGCGCTGCTCAGCGCCCTGATGGTGAGCAGCCTTCGCTTTCCGACGGTACTCGGGGCGGCCACCATGCGCCTGGGACGTCGCGGGCACAAGCCGGACCAGCGACACCGACGCGGTCCTGCGGGGCCATGCCGGCAGCACACCGCGGAGCGGGCCGACAGCGCGCTACGCACACCAGGGAAAGGGGGTATGCCTCGTTGGGGCCGGCGCTGACCAAGCACATGGGACTCAACGTGGCGGTGCTCCGCAAGGTCGAAACGCGCCCCGGGCCAGCGCAGCGGCGGTGCCGCTCGGACGAGCCCTATGACTCCTCAACGTGCGCCCCGCTGCTTTGCGTCTGACTTTGTGAGACATCTGGTCGGGAAAACACCCAGCCAGGATCCGGCGCGTGCCTGAGAGGCCGGGAGGTCGTTGAAGGTGGCGGATTCAAGCGTGTCGAGGAACCGGAAGAAGCGGCGGGTGTTGCCGCCGAGGGTGAAGTACGAGTTGTGGGTCTGGGTGCTGACCGGGCAGGCCACACAGCGCGAGGCCGCGGAGAAGTACAAGGTCGACCGATCCACGGTCGTGAGCGTGTGCAGGGTCGCCAAGCAGGGGGCGCTGGACGCGCTCGCCGCGGCCAAGCCGGGCCTCCGGGTCAGACGCTGGAGCAGGCCGAGTTGGCCGAGGCCACGGCGGAGATCGAGCGGCTGCGGGCCACCGTGACCGAGCAGGCGGTCGCCTTGCACCTGCACGAGGGAAAATCGCGTGGGGACTGACCGCTGGCCCGGTCCCTGCCCGGGTGGACGCGAGCGTCAAGGCCGGCTTGCTGGACCTGGTCGAGCACGCCACTTCCCGTGGCTGGTCGACCCGCCGGGCTTGCATGCTGCTCGACCTGGACCGGCAACCCGTTGGCGATCTCCAGGCGCCGCAGGTAGGACGCGAGGGTTAGTGAGACTTCGCCGACTCAACCGAGACAGGACAGCGGTTGGTTTCTCTCATGCGCTACGCAGACTAAACCTGACATAATGTCGCTTATCGGCGTCCAACTAGTGGGAGTTGAGGTAGGTGCGACTACTCCGTCTCTCATCGCCGGGCACGTCGCGCCGCACGTCCACGACTACTTGGCGGCCGAGGTCGAGGTGCTCGCGGGCCTGGTCGCCTCCCTCGACGACGAAGTCCACGTCGCGATGCACGGCGACCCCTGGCATGAGAACGTGCTGCTCGAACCCGATCGAGTGTGGCTCCTCGACTGGGAAGACCTCTCCGTGGGAGATCCGGTCGTTGACGATGCCATCCTCCTAATGGACGCCCGTGGACCGAACGTCGACGACTGGTCGATTGGTAGACGCTACGACGTTGCCCGCCGAGCGTTAATGCTCGACGCAGCTGTCGACACTGCCGCCGACTGGGTCGAGAACACCGACCCGGCGACGCGGGCATGGAAGGAGCGGGCTTACCTTGAGGGCCTGGCGGCCTATCGATCCCTCTTCGCACCCTGACTCAATCCGCACTTCCCGCCGTCCGTGCATAACGCCCTCCGATGCCCCGATCCGGACGCCGCAACTCCGGCCTACTCCCGGCTCATCAACTGTCGCCCCTGCCAGTTAAGCAACGGGAGTTGTTTCCGCAGGTCAGGGCCGGTTTTCGCAACAGACGAGAGAGTCTCTCAACTGGCGCACGGAGCACATGTGGCCTAGCCCGGATCTTCATCACGCTGATGGGGCGGAGCATCTGGCCGTCGCGGCCGGTGCTTGAGGGTGATTGTCGCACCGGGGTAGGACAGTCCGCCGAGTGTCGCCTCGGGTGGGCGCCGGTTCCGCCGGTGGTCTCCTGGTCGTCGGGTCAGGGCTGAGGTTGTCGGTCAACCAGGGGCGGCGAGTTCGCGCAGCCGGGTGATGCCGGCGTTGATCAGGTTGGTCCAAGGGCGGTGACGGGCCAGCTGCACGGTGATCCGGCGGCCGCTGCGGACCAGCCTGGCGGCGGCGCTGAACAGTCGCAGCCGGAGTCGTTTGGGTTCCCACCGGCGGGCTTGGTGGTCGGTGAAGGCGAGCAGTTGCATCCAGGCGATGAGCTCACAGGCGAGCGCGACCACGGCGCACCAGAGCTGGTTTTGGGCGAAGCCGTGCAGCGGCAGGTTGGTCAAGCCGGTGTCCTTGGCGGCGCGGATCCGGTCCTCGGCCCGGGCGCGGCGGCGGTGCCGCAGCTCCAGGTCAGCGAGCTGGCCTTGCGTGGTGTTGGTGGCGAAGGCGGTTACCCGGTGTCCCTGCGCGTCGGTGAGCCGCAGCTGCGCACCTGGGTGCGGGCGTTCCTTGCGGACGATGATCCCGTATCCCGGTCGGCCACCTGGTCAGGTTCAGCAGCCCGGTGACCTCGGCGACCCAGGCGCCGTCGCGGGGCTCACCGTCGGCGTCGTAGGCCGGTGCCCACACCTGCTCGGGGATCAGCGCCAGCGTCG
>JALYMZ010000108.1 GCA_030773435.1 Actinomycetota bacterium
GGGCAGCGCCGCGGCGGCCGGCACCAGCGCACGGCGCGACGGTGTGAACCGGGTGCCGGCGAGCAACGTGTGCGTCAGTGCCTGGTAACGCCGGGTGATGTGACGCCAGGCGCGTTCGTACTGCGCTGGGTCGTCGGCAGCGACAGCCGCCACGGCTGCCCGTGCCTGGCGGACTCCCAGCGCAATCCCCTCCCCGGTCAGCGCGTCGACGTACCCGCTGGCGTCACCGGCGAGCAGCACCCGTCCGGCGCTGCGGCGGTGGGACCGCTGCCGCAGCGGACCGGCCCCGAGCGCGGGTGACACCGCGATGCCGTCCAGCCGGGCGTGCAGCTCCGGAAACCGACGGAGGTGGTCGCCGAAGCCGCCCCGCGCGGAGGTCAACAGCGCGATGCCGACGCAGTCCGGCGCAACCGGGGTGACGTAGGCCTCCGCGGCGTCGGCCCAGTGGACCTCGACGTTATCCGTCCAGGGCTGCATCTCGGCATGTGCCGACAGGCCGAACCGGCGTGGTCCACGCGCCGGCAGCTCCAGGCCCAGGCTGCGCCGGATCGAAGAGTGCAGACCGTCGGCCGCGACGACGTACCGGACGCGGACACCGTTGACCGCGACGGAATCGTGCCGCTGGTAAAGCTGGGTCACGGCCTCCGAGATCACGGGAACGTGTTCGGCGTCAACGCGTTCCCGCAGCGCCGCATGGAGCGTCGTGCGCCGCACGCCCAGGCCGGTGCCCGCACGGAACGAGGCTTCGGCGTAGATGGATCCACGCAGGTACCGGATCCCGCGGAACGGCATGCCTTCGGGCTCGACGCCGACGCCGGACAGCAGGGACACCGCGCCCGGCATGAGGCCTTCCCCGCATGCCTTGTCGATCACTCCCGTGCGCGGCTCGAACACCACCGCCTCCAGACCGGCGCGCGCCGCGAACGCCGCGGTCGCGAGTCCGACCGGTCCACCACCGACAACGGCGAGGTCGAGCATCAGGCGGCTCCCGGGTCCCCGGCCAGTTTCGTCAACGCGACGTTCTCTACCCGGATCCGAATCGTCAGCAGGGCCGCGTTGAGAAGTGAGAACGCCACTGCGGTGATCCACGCTGCATGCACCATCGGCAGCGCGAAACCCTCGACGACGACCGCGACGTAGTTGGGATGCGCCAGCCAGCGGTAGGGGCCGCGCCGCACCAGCGACATCCCCGGTACGACGATCACGCGCGTGTTCCACTGTCGCCCCAGTGTCGCGACGCACCACCACCGCAGGATCTGGGCGAGCAGCACCAGCGCGAGCATCACGCTGGCCAACAGCGCAGCGGGATCCGGCCTGCGCACCCACACCTCGAGGACGGCACCGGCGAGGAGGCCGCCGTGCAGGACCACCATCGGGACGTAGTGGCCGAAGCCGAACTCGACCGCACCTCGCTCCCGGCTCCACCGCAGGTTCCGCGCCGACACGGCCAGCTCGGCGAGGCGCTCCAGAGCCACCAGGGCAACCAGCCCGGTGAAGAGCCACAGGCTCGCGTCCGCCACGGCTCAGCCCGGAAGTCCCGGGTGGCGCGGCCACCGCATGTCCACAGCGTAGAGGTGCGACGGTGGCGCGGCTGCGGCCGCCGCAGCGGCGCTCGTCGCGTGACTCCCGCGTGACAGGATGACGCCGTGGCGACGACACCCTCGGTCAGCTACTCCATCACCGTGCGGCTGGAGGTGCCCGCCGGCGGCACCGCGGTCAGCAAGCTCACCACGGAAGTGGAGCAGGCCGGCGGCGTGGTCACCGCGCTAGACGTGACGGCGTCCGGCCACGAGCGGCTGCGCATCGACGTGACCTGTGCCGCCACCGACACCCGGCACGCCGACGAGCTGGTCGAGGCGCTGCGGGCGGTGCCCGAGGTGACAGTGCACAAGGTGTCGGACCGGACGTTCCTCATGCACCTCGGTGGCACCATCGAGATGCAGTCCAAGCACCCCATCCGCAACCGCGACGACCTGTCCATGGTCTACACCCCCGGCGTTGCCCGGGTGAGCCAGGCCATCGCGGAGAATCCCGAGGACGCGCGCCGGCTGACGGTGAAGCGCAACGCGGTGGCGGTGGTGACCGACGGGTCGGCGGTGCTGGGTCTGGGCAACATCGGCCCGGCCGCGGCGCTGCCGGTCATGGAGGGCAAGGCGGCGCTGTTCAAGCGGTTCGCCGGCATTGACGCGTGGCCGCTCTGCCTCGACACACAGGACCCGGACACGATCGTGGAGGTGGTGCGCTGCCTGGCACCCGGCTTCGCCGGCATCAACCTCGAGGACATCTCCGCCCCTCGCTGCTTCGAGATCGAGCGCCGCCTGCGTGACCTGCTCGACGTACCGGTCTTCCATGACGACCAGCACGGGACCGCCATCGTCGTGCTGGCCGCACTCACCAACGCGCTGCGGGTGGTGGGCAAGGACCTCGCCGACGTGCGGGTGGTCATGTCAGGTGCCGGAGCGGCAGGTACGGCGATCCTGCGCCTGCTGCTGCTGGCCGGCGTCAAGGACGTCGTGGTCGCCGACATCGAAGGCGTCATCCACGGCGCGCGTCCCGGTCTCGTCGAGTCGCTGCGCTGGGTCGCCGCGCGCACCAACCCCGCGCAGCTGACCGGCGGGCTCACCGACGCCCTCCTCGGCGCCGACGTTTTCATCGGTGTGTCCGCGCCGAACCTGTTCGGCGCCGAGGCGGTGGCCACGATGGCCGACGACGCGGTCGTGTTCGCGCTGGCCAACCCCGACCCCGAGGTCGACCCGGCGGTGGCGCGCCGGCACGCCGCCGTGGTCGCGACCGGACGGTCGGACTACCCCAACCAGATCAACAACGTGCTCGCCTTCCCGGGCGTGTTCCGCGGGCTGCTGGACGCGCACAGCCGCAGCATCGACGACGAGCTGCTGCTGGCGGCCGCGAGGGCCCTCGCCGGAGTGGTCAGCGAGGACGAGCTCAACGCCAACTACATCGTCCCCAGCGTCTTCCACGCCGATGTACACCATGCGGTGGCCACCGCGGTCCGGGAGGCGGCGACGGCGCGCGCCGACGCCGACGCCGGGGCGACGTCGTGCCGTGGCACTGTGGCAGCATGCCGGACCCGCAGCGGCTGACCGGTCGGCTTTTGGTGGCCACCCCAAAGCTCGACGACCCCAACTTCGCCCGCAGCGTGGTGCTGCTGCTTGACCACGACGACGAAGGGGCCCTCGGAGTGGTGATCAGCCGCCCGACCGGGGTCGCGGTGGCCGAGGTGCTGCCCGGGTGGGCCGACGTGGTGACCCAGCCCGACGTGCTGTTCGCCGGTGGTCCGGTGTCCACCGACTCCGCGCTGGCGGTCGGGGTGATGCGCGGCCAGGACGAGGCACCGGTCGGCTGGCGGCCGCTGTATCCCGGTGCGGGGCTGGTGGACCTCGACGCGCCGCCGGAGCTGGTGCGCAGCATGCTGAGCGGGCTGCGGATCTTCGCCGGGTACGCCGGGTGGTCGGCGGTGCAGCTGGAGTCGGAGATCGCCGAAGGCGCGTGGTACGTCGTACCGGCCGAGCCGGGTGACCTACTGTGCGCCGACGCGCCGCGGCTGTGGCGCCGGGTGCTGCGCCGCCAGCCCGGCGAGCTGGCGTTCGTGCACACCTGCCCCGACGACCCCCGGATGAACTGATCCCGCCGCGGACCGCCGACTCGAAGGTTCTAGGCGGCGCCGAGGAGTCGCGGCGCTGCGGGTCGGTCGCACGTAGACTCGCGACGTGACCACCCAGCTCAGCCCCGGCGCCCGGACCGTCGAGGACCGGCGCACCCAGCCGTCGACCGGCGACGGCGACCACGAGCGGTTTTCGCACTACGTGCCCAAGGACAAGCTCATGGCCGCGATGGTCGAGGGTACGCCGGTGATCGCACTGTGCGGCAAGGTGTGGGTGCCGAGCCGCGACCCGCAGAAGTACCCGACGTGCCCGGAGTGCAAGGAGATCTGGGACGGTCTGCGCGGCGGCGACGACGATTCCGACTGAACGTCACCGAGGACCGGAGCGGAGACCCCCGAGGTGGTGCGGCAAGCAGAGAGCGACAGCCCATGCCGGAGGTGTCAGGACCAGAGATAGCATTTGGTCATGACCACCTCAGCTGTCGCGCCACCGTCGGCAGCCGAGGACCAGCCGCTGACGACGGCGTTCAACCGCACCACGGTCGGCATCATCTCGCTGGTCGTGCTCGTCGCATTCGAGGCGATGGCGGTCGCGACCGCGATGCCGGTGGCCGCTCGTGAGCTCGACGGCCTCGAGCTGTACGCATGGGCCTTCACCGGCTTCTTGATCGCGGCGCTGTTCGCCACCGCGGTGGCGGGTCAGGTGTGTGACCGGATCGGCCCGACGCTGCCGTTCGTCGCCGGTGTCGCAGTGTTCCTGGTGGGACTCGTCGTCGCCGGCTCCGCGCCGGCCATGTGGCCGTTCGTCCTGGGGCGGATGATCCAGGGGCTGGGCGGCGGCACGGTGATCGTCGCCCTGTACGTCGTGGTGGCGCGGGCGTTCGACGAGTCGGTGCGACCGCGGGTGTTCTTGTTCATGTCGGCGGCCTGGATCGTGCCGTCGATCGTCGGTCCGCTGGTGGCCGGTGCGGTGACGGAGCAGATGTCGTGGCGGCTGGTGTTCTGGGGACTGGTCCCGTTCGTCGTCGTACCGGTGCTGCTGACCGCACCAGCGCTGCGACGGTTGCCGCGGGTGGAGGGGGAGCGGCGGCCAAGCCGGGTGCTGCTAGCGCTCGCGGTGGCCGTCGGGGCGGCGGCGCTGCAGTACGGCGGCCAGCGCGCCGAACGGGCCGACTGGGTCGTCGCCGGCGTCGCCCTGGCGGTCGGCGTGGTGCTGGTG
>JALYMZ010000109.1 GCA_030773435.1 Actinomycetota bacterium
GGTGCCGTGGGTGTCCTCACCGACGCCGCCGGCGCCGCCCGCGTCGGCGACCTCGACGTGCCGGTCTGTGTGGTCGCCGAGCCGAGGGCCGTGCTGGGCGGTCTCGCGGCCCGGCTCTACGGAGAGCCGGCACGCAACCTGACCACCATCGCCGTCACCGGGACGCACGGCAAGACCACGACCACTTACCTGGTCGAGGCGGGCCTGCGTGGCGCCGGTGCCGTGGCCGCCGTCGTGGGGACGGTCGGCACCCGTATCGACGGCGTGCCGGTCCCCACCGCGCTGACCACACCCGAGGCTCCGGACCTGCATGCGCTGCTCGCCGTGATGCGTGAGCGGGGGGTGCAGTCCTGCGCGATGGAAGTGTCGAGCCACGCCCTGGTGATGCACCGCGTCGACGGCCTCGTCTTCGACGTCGCGGTCTTTCTCAACCTCGGACGCGACCACCTCGACTTCCATCGTGACCTCGAGGACTACTTCGACGCCAAGGCCGCGCTGTTCACGTCCGGTCGGGCCCGGCACGCCGTCGTCGACGTCGACGACGCGCACGGACGGCGCCTGTTGCAGCGGACGACGCTGCCGACCACCACGGTCAGCGCACGGGGCGCGGACGCCGACTGGCGCTGCGTCGACATCCGGGTCCGGTCCGACGGCAGCGACTTCACCGTGGTCGCGCCGGACGGGACCCACCATCGCACCGTGCTCCCGCTGCCCGGCTGGTTCAACGTCGGCAACGCGCTGGCCGCGGTCGCGGCGTGCACGCACGCCGGCTACGACCCGGCCGCGGTGCTCCGCGGCCTTGCCGCACTCACCGGTGTGCCGGGCCGGATGGAGCGCGTCGAGGCGGGGCAGGACTTCACCGCCGTCGTGGACTACGCCCACAAGCCGGATGCGGTCACCGCGGCGCTCGCCGCGCTGCGGGAGGTGACCCCGGGCCGGCTCATCGTGGTGCTGGGCGCCGGTGGGGACCGGGACCGCGGCAAGCGCGCACTGATGGGCCAGGCCGCCGCCCGGCTCGCTGACGTCGTCGTGGTGACCGACGACAACCCGCGCGGCGAGGACCCAGCCGCGATCCGGGCGGCGATCGTGGCAGGTGCCGGCACCGTGCCGGAGACCGACCGGGCGCGTGTCGTGGAGATCGGCGATCGGCGGTGGGCGATCACGCATGCGATCGCGCTCGCCGACACGGGCGACTGCGTGCTCGTCGCCGGCAAGGGGCACGAGCAGGGGCAGGAGGTCGGCGGCGGAGTGGTGCACCCGTTCGACGACCGCACGGTGACCGCGGCCGCGCTGCGCGCACGAGGTGGTGCCGGGTGATCCCGACCACCCTCGCCGACGTGGCGGCGGTGCTCGACGCGACGCTGCACCTGCCGGACCCTGCCGACGCCGAGCGCCTCATCACCGGCGCACCGTTCGTCGACTCGCGGACCCCGGAGGTCGGCGGGTTGTTCGTGGCCGTCGTCGGTCAGCGGGTGGACGGGCACGCATTCGCCGTCGACGCGGTCCGCGCAGGTGCCGCCGGCGTGCTCGGGTCCCGGCCGGTCGATGCGCCGTGCCTGGTGGTCGACGACCCGGTGAGCGCACTGGGCCGGCTGGCGGCACACGTCACGGCGCGACTGCGGTCCTGCCGGGTCGTCGGCGTCACCGGGTCGCAGGGCAAGACCGGCACCAAGGATCTCGTGGCGGCACTCCTGGAGCCGCACGGCCGCACCGTCGCCACGCGCGGAAACCTGAACACAGAGCTGGGGGTGCCGCTGACCGCGCTGCGAGCCGACGCGGAGACCCGCTACCTCGTCGTCGAAATGGGCGCTCGCGGCCGCGGCCACATCCGGTACCTGGCCGAGATCGTGCATCCCGACGTGGCGCTGGTGCTCAACGTCGGCGTGGCCCACCTGGGCGAGTTCGGCACCCGAGGAGCGATCGCCGAGTCCAAGGGCGAGCTGGTGGAGACGCTGCCGGCGGACGGGGTCGCCGTGCTCAACGCCGACGACGAGCTGGTGCGGCCCATGGCCACCCGAACCGCGGCACGGGTGCTGTGGTTCGGCCGCTCCCCCCACGCCGACGTCCAGGCCGCTGACGTGGAGCTCGACCACCTCGGCCGGGCCCGGTTCACACTGGTCACCCCGGACGGTTCCACCGCCGTGGCGATGCGCCTGCTCGGTGAGCACCAGGCGTACAACGCCGCGGCAGCGGCGGCGGCCGCGCACGCGCTCGGCCTCCCGATCGACACCATCGCGGCCGGACTCGAGGCCGCACGGCCACGGTCACCCGGGCGCTTGGAGGTGCGGGAGCGGGCCGACGGGGTCACCGTGGTCGACGACGCCTACAACGCCAACCCCGACTCAGTGCGTGCTGCGCTGCAGACGCTGGCGGCGCTAGGCCGTGCCGGCCGCCGCACCGTCGCGGTGCTCGGTGAGATGCGCGAGCTGGGCGACGCCGCGCGGGAGGCACACGCCGCGGTCGGGCGGCTCGCGGTGCAGCTCGGCGTGGACCGGCTGGTGGTGGTGGGTGACGGCGCCGCCGCCATCCACGACGGTGCTGCCTCCGCCGGCGCGGGCGGCGACGCGGCGG
>JALYMZ010000110.1 GCA_030773435.1 Actinomycetota bacterium
GCTGCGTGTGCATCCACACCCGCCAACACCGCTTCAGGCACGTCCCGGATCAACACGTCAGCCATCGTGGCCACCTCCTGATATCAGATGATATCAGGAGGGTCACTCAGCTCAGGTCGGCTCCCACCTGTGTCCGGCATGCGGCGGAGTGGTGGCCGCTTCGCGGCGGTATGACGCACCGGGAGCAAACGGGAATCCTCACGCCAAGCACTCCAGCACGGCGTCGAGCAATCGCGCTGGTCGACTCAGGCCTCCTCGTCCCGAAGCAGATTCCTATCGCGCAGTCCGCGAGAGTTCCCTTGCCGGCGGACCGGGTGTTCCACCACGGGCGAGGGAGACTGTGCCTGGAGGGTTCAGCGATGGCTCAATTGTTCTGTGACGACGACAACGGCTTCATCTGTTGGGTTCGCGACAATTAGAACGGCTACGTCCTCAACATCCAAAGAGGACTCAATCCGGTCGACGCGCGGATTCACGCTGCCGATTGCCGTCACATCGCCCGTGCTGTCCGAGCGTCCATCGCGCACCAGCGGCGCGTCACGCACGTCTACGTCAAGGTCTGCAGCAGCGCGGTCGCGAGCCTTCAGGAATGGGCTTCGGCGCACGTCGGCGCGAAGAGGGTCTGCTGCTGCACCCGGCGGCGGACTTCGTCGACCACGCTGTTGCCCAGCTTGACGACGTGGAAGGCGTCCAGCACCCGGATGGCGTGCGGTCCACCGCACCCAGCGCTTTTGGACACCCGACAGTGAGGGGTGACCATGGCAGTCATGATGGAGTCAGACGGCGGCCGGCGGGAGACCAGGTGGTCGGCGAACAAGAAGGCTGATGTGGTGCTGCGATTGCTGCGCGGCGAGCCGATCGATGAGGTGTCGCGGGCGGTGGGCGTGGAGGCGCACCGGCTTGCGGCGTGGCGGGATGAGTTCCTGGCCGCCGGCAAGGAGGGGTTGAAGGGCCGGGTGCCGGCCGAGGACGGCATGACCGCTGAGCAGCGTCGCCGGCTGCGGGAGGCGGAGCGCAAGGTCGGTGAGTTGACCTTGGACAACGACATTCTGCGCGCGGCGGCGCAAAAAGGGGGCTGGAGATCCCGCCGGCGAAGCGGCCGAGGTGAGCGAGCAGGTGGGTGCCCCGCTGGTCCGGGTGTGCGCGGTGCTGGACGCGCCGCGGTCGACGGTGTACGCCCGCGCCGACGCCTCGCGTCGCGTCGCGGCGGGCGTACACCGTCGACCGTGGCGCGGCCAGCACCGCACACACCCGGCTCAGCGGGGCACCCACCTGCTCGCTCACCTCGGCCGCTTCGCCGGCGGGATCTCCAGCCCCCTTTTTCGCGCCGCCGCGCGCAGAATGTCGTTGTCCAAGGTCAACTCGCCGACCTTACGTTCGGCCTCCCGCAGCCGGCGACGCTGCTCAGCGCTGACGCCGTCCTCGGCCGGCACCCGCCCCTTCAGCCCCTCCTTGCCGGCGGCCAGGAACTCATCTCGCCACGCCGCAAGCCGGTGCGCCTCCACGCCCACCGCCCGCGACACCTCATCGATCGGCTCCCCACGCAGCAACCGCAGCACCACATCAGCCTTCTTGTTCGCCGACCATCGCATCTCCCGGCGCCGGTCGGCGTCTGACTCGGTCATGACCGCCATGGTCACCCCTCACTGTCGGGTGTCCAAAGACGCTGGGTGCGGTGGAACGGGCAAGTACGTGATCCGCTGGCGCGAGCAACGTGGTGGCAAGGCGGTGCGCCGCCAGCAGACGTTCCGTACACGCAAGGAGGCGGTCGCCTTCATCGAGAACCTGGCCGCTGAGCGGCGCAGGGACAAGGATGCGGCCAAGCGGACGTTCAGCGACTACGCCGACCGCTATCTGGACTCAGCGCGCCAGCGGTGCAAACCGAGGACGGCCAACGGGTACGCGAACGCGCTGGCCCATGCTCGCGCGTTCCTCGGTCACCGCGAGGTCGGGTCGCTCCGCAAGAGCGACGCCGATGCGTACCTCGCCTATGTGAGCAGCCTGGAGAAGATGCGCCGCGTCCGGTCGATCCGGTAGGCGTGGCAGGCATTCTCCGCGACGCTGGATATGGCGGTGGGCGATGAGGCGCTGCCCAGCAATCCGGCTCGGAAGGTGAGCCTGCCGACCGCCGACGCTCCCGGCGAGCGCCGGTTCCAGCCCGCGTTCCTCTCCCCGCCGAGGTCGAGGCCATCGCCGGCAAGCTTCCGGAGCCGTACGACCTCCCAGTGCGCTTCACGGCATACACCGGCCTGCGCCGCAGCGAGGTCGCTGGGCTCAACGTCGGCCACCCTGACGCTCTGGACGACGACGACCGGCTGGCGCGGCAAGGTCAGGGTCGAGCAGACCGCCCGCTACACCCGCCGCGAATGGGTGTTCGACACACCCAAGACCGACCGCAGTACCCGCGACGTTCCTCTGCCCGGCTGGCTGGCTCAGGAGTTGCGCGAGTACCTGAGGCAGGCATCCGTGCGGCTCAGACGCCGGCGCACCGCTCTGGCCCGGTCGTCAGAAGGGTGGCATCCACCACGGTCAGGTGGCGTACGACAAGCGCTGGGTACCGGAGTCGTTCTGCCGCAACGTGTTCACCCCGGCGGTCAAGGCCGCTGGTCTAGGCCACGTCCGCTTCCACGATCTGCGCCATACGTTCGCGTCCCTCTGCGCAGCAGCTGGTGTACCGGTCGAGCGTGTGTCGGCGTGGATGGGTCACGCGAGCATCGTGATCACGTGGTCGACCTACACCCACCTGTTCCGCGGCGAGGACGATCACACGGCAGTCGAGGCGCTCGGCAGGCCTGCCAACACGAGCGGCGTCGCCAGCCGGAACGCTTGATGACCGACCGCCGAGCGGTCAGGCATACCTCTGTCGATCGAGCCACTGCGGGTCCCGCAACGCCGGGTGATCTCGAGGAAGAGCATGCGGCTCCCCTCGACGCCAGCGCTCGACCTGCTTGCGCTCCCACCGCTTCAGCGATCCGAAGGTGTCGACAATCTGAGCGATCTCACAGTGCTCGTACCGCTGACCACAGGTGCACCGCCTGTTATCCCGCTCACGATGTAGGAAGCGAACCTCACTCAACGCAGAGAACGCTAGGTCGCGCGCTTGGTATGCCTGGTCTCGCTCCTCGTAGGCCGCCCGCACCTTCCCGATGTCGAGATTCTCGGTTACAACCTTCACCGGACGATCAAGTAACTTCTGCTGCGCCCTCGCCAACTCTTCACGAACGACCTCCAACTCCCACTTCGCCAGCGTCGCTATCGCCCTCCACGCAGCAATATGGTCTCGGTCCCGGCTCTGCATCTTCACGGCGGCGTGACCCTGATGCTTGGCGCATTCCGTGCAGACTCCGGCGTTTCGGGGATCGAAGTCGAGGCCGCGCCGGTTGTCAAGTTCTCGCTGGCAGCAGGGGCACTTACGTTGCATGGTGTCGTCCGATGACCGTAGGGGGCAGTCCCTCAATCATGGTCGACGGGTCGGACAAACTCGCGCTGATCCGTCGGCGTGTCGGTAGTTGACATCACCGACCGGCGGCGGTAGCGCGGCCCGGCACGGTGCCTCGACGTGGAGGCCGCACCGCTGCCCAGCCGACCCGCTCGCACCCACGCTCGCGCCCACCTACGGACGCCGGTAGCCCATCCCGCCGCAGTCGACCGCCGCTAGGCAAGCCACGAGCCACGTGAGGTGGGCCGCCCGCTGTGTCGCTGGGGTGGGGCCGGGCGAAGGGCTGCCGGTGGGGTTCCGAGCTGGCTACGGCCCCACACCTTTGCCCTTGCCAAAGAGGGATCCGACCTTGCCGTGATTGTGCAACTCGATCCGATCGGGCCAAACAACGAGGGTCTCAGGAGCGCCATCTTCGTTCAGGGTGTGAGCGACGACCAAGGCTCCGTCAACATCGATGCCCTTCTTAGAGGCGGTTGCCCGTGCCTTGGCCTCCTGCTTGGCACGCTTGTCCTCCAGTTTGCTGTCTCGAGCGGACTCATGATCCGCGCGCGCCGCGAGGCGCTCGTCCTTGGCACGGGCTCGGGCGTCTTTGTCGCCAAAGAGCTCGTCTCGAAACCGTCCCATCTGCTTAACCCTTCCGTAGCGGGCGGCGTTTCGTCCTGGGCCGCCAGTCATCATGACCAACCTAGCCACGCGGTCGGACAGCCGCCATGCAAGGATGGCTCGGTTGCCCAACGACGGGCGGTGTGCCGTCCGCAGGCCGAGGCAGAACGGACCCGAACCGGACCCGCCGAGCCTCCGAGCTTGAGTCGCGGACCCGCGTTTCCGCAGGTCAGAGAGGGAGCCGGCGAGGGGGATCGAACCCCTAACCTCCCGATTACAAGTCGGGTGCGCTGACCAGTTGCGCCACGCCGGCCGGTGTGCGCGCCATGGTAGTCATCGCGGCGCGACGCGCCGATCACCGCGACCCCCCCCCCGATCCGAAAGCGGGTCACCGACCGACTGCGCCGGCCGGCTCGTGGGTACGGCGAGGGCATGGATGATGAGGACATCTTGCGTCGCATCGACACGCTGGTGGCGGAGGAGCACGCGCTGCGCGAGCGGGCTCCGGGGCAGGGGCTCGACGCCGAGGAGCGGGAGCGCATCCGCTACCTGGAGGAGCAGCTCGACCAGTGCTGGGACCTGCTCCGTCAACGTCGGGCCTGGGTCGAGGCCGGCGACGACCCCGACCGGGCGAGTCCGCGGCCGGTGGACGAGGTCGAGTCCTACGAGCAGTAGCCGTGGGACTGGGGCAGCGCCGACGACCGCGGGGCTCGGTAACGGCGGCGACGGCACGTTGGGCGCGGTTTCCCGTCGCCGCCGCGATGGGTAGGACTCAGGTGTCCGGACGCACCGGCTGCGAGGAGAGTGTCATGGGTAGTGACGACAAGCTGCGGAACACCGGCGAGGAGCACCTCGGCAAGGCCAAGGAGCAGTTCGGCAAGGCCAGCGGCGACGAGGACCTGCAGGCCGAGGGCAAGGCCGACCAGAGCAAGGCCAACCTGAAGCAGGCCGGCGAGAAGGTCAAGGACGCGTTCAAGAGCTGACGCCCGGCCAACACGGGCCGTGAGGGCCATCCGGTTCCTCGCGGTCCGTTCGTCGTCTAGGGCCGCGAGTGCCCGCGCGGAGAAACCTCAAGTACGCTTAATGGTCACAGACGACGTACGACGGGACAGAGGTGCAGCGGGTGGCAGCACTGGGTGACCACCTCACCATCGGGGAGCTGGCGCAGCGCTCCGGCGTCGCGACGTCCGCGCTGCGGTTCTACGAGGCCCAAGGCCTCATCGCGGCCGAGCGGACCGCGGGCAACCAGCGCCGCTTCCATCGCAGCCAGCTTCGCCGGGTGGCGTTCGTCCGTGCCGCGCAGCGGGTGGGGCTCTCCATCGAAGAGATCCGCGACGCGCTGGCCACCCTCCCCGGCCACCGCACCCCGACCCAGGCCGACTGGGAACGGCTGTCGCGGGCGTGGCGGGGCCGCCTCGACGCGCAGATCCGCGAGCTCGAGCGGCTGAAGACCCAGCTCACGCAGTGCATCGGCTGCGGCTGCCTGTCGCTGCGCCGCTGCGCGCTGTCCAATCCCGGCGACGTCGCGGCTGCGCACGGACCCGGCGCGGTCTACCTGCGCGACCGCCGCTGAGCGCGCCAGTCGGAGCGGCCCTATCGTGGCAGCGTGCCGCTGCAGATCGCCGCGACGCGCCCCGACCCGGCGCTGCTCACGCTGCCGTGGCAGACGCCGCTGCAGGACTGGGACGAGTCGGTGCTGGTGCCGCTGCCACGCGGCCTGTCGCGGCACGTGGTGCGCTTCGTGCGCCTCGGCGAGCACGTGTACGCCGTCAAGGAGACGCGGGAGCCGATCGCCCTCGGCGAGTACCGCCTGCTGCGTGACCTGCGGCGGCTCGCGCTGCCGGCGGTCGAACCGGTGGGCGTGGTCACCGGCCGCGCCGCTCCCGGCGGGGAGCCGATCGAGCCGGCCCTGGTCACCCGGCACCTGCGGTACTCGCTGCCCTACCGGGCGCTGTTCTCCCGCGGGCTCCGCGTGGACTCGGTAACACGGCTCGTCGACGCCCTCGTCGTACTCCTGACCCGGCTGCACCTCGACGGGTTCTTCTGGGGCGACTGCAGCCTGTCCAACGTGCTGTTCCGGCGCAGCGCCGGCGCGTTCGCGGCGTACCTCGTGGACGCCGAGACCGGCGAGCTGCACGACCGGCTCTCCCCCGGCCAGCGCGCGCACGACATGGAGATCGCGACGGTCAACGTGTACGCCGAAATCCTCGACCTGCAGGCCGGCGGGCTGCTCGACGAGGCGCTGGACGCGCTGGAGACCGTCGAGACGCTGCGCCGACGGTACGACGCGCTGTGGGGCGAGCTCACCGAGGCCGAGGAGTTCACCACCGGGGAGATGTGGCGGATCGAGCAGCGGGTCCGCCGGCTCAACGACCTCGGCTTCGACCTCGACGAGCTCGACATCGTCACCGACTGGGACGGCGCCACGGTGCGCATCCAGCCGAAGGTCGTCGACGCCGGCCACCACTCGCGCCGGCTCCAGGGGCTGACCGGCCTCGACGTGGAGGAGAACCAGGCCCGCCGGCTGCTCAACGACCTCGACGCCTACGCCGCCGCGAACGACCTGCAGGGCGAGGATGAGGAGGTCGTCGCGCACGCCTGGCTGACCGAGATCTTCGAGCCGGTGGTGCGGCTGGTGCCGGCCGAGCTACGCGGCAAGCTGGAGCCGGCCGAGGTGTTCCACGAGATCCTCGAGCACCGCTGGTACCTGTCCGAGCATGCCGGCCGGGAGGTGGAGATGTTCGCCGCCACCCGGTCCTACCTGGACAACGTGCTGGGTACCAAGCCCGACACCGAGATCACGCCGCCCGCACTGGCCGAGGAGGCGGACGTCTTCGGCTAGCTCCTAGGCTGCTTTGGTGACCGGCCGGACGTCCTTCCCGCGGCAGAGCGCGCGCACGCAGCGGTTCAGGCTGGGCGCCCCGCGTTCCTTCACGATCTCTCCGGACGGGTCGCGCGTCGTCTTCCTGAGGTCGCGCTCGGGAACGGATCGACTCCATCAGCTGTGGGTGCTTGACATCGACGATGCCGGCAACAGGCATGAGCGCGTCGTCGCCGACGCCCACGTCCTGCTGGGCGGCGCGGCGGAGGAATTGCCGCCCCAGGAGCTATCACGGCGGGAGCGCAGCCGTGAGACGGCCGGCGGCATCGTCGGATATGCCACCGACCGGCGTGTGGAGATGGTGGCCTTCGCGCTGTCCGGGCGGCTGTTCACGGGGAGCCTGGCACGTCCTTCAGTCTATGAGCTCGACGTTCCGGGGCCGGTCGTCGACCCGCGGCCGTCGCCCACCGGATCCCACGTCGGAGGAGCGCTATCTGGGTCATCCGGCAGAGCAGCCCGAGGTTTACGCCCGAAACTCGCTGATCACCGACGACGGCCTGTCCCACCCGGCAGACACCGTCCGGCCGTTGCTGATCGTCCACGGCCTCGCCGACGACAACGTGGTGGTCGCGCACGGCCTGAGACTGTCCTCGGCGCTCTTGGCGGCCGGTCGGCCGCACCAGGTTCTCCCGCTGTCCGGCGTGACGCACATGACCCCCCAGGAGGAGGTGGCCGAGAACGTCCTGCGGCTGCAGGCGGAGTTTCTGCAGCACTGCCTGCAGGTACGCGCGTAGAGCCGCAACTGTCGCGGTGAGCCGGCGCTACGACCCGGCGGACGTGCGCCGCAGCAGGTCGCGGGCGATGACCATGCGCTGGATCTGGTTGGTGCCCTCGAAGATCTGGGTGACCTTCGCCTCGCGCATGTACCGCTCGACGGGGAACTCGCGGGTGTAGCCGTAGCCGCCGAGAATCTGCACCGCGTCGGTGGTGACCCGCATCGCCGCGTCGGTCGCGGTGAGCTTCGCGATCGACGCGTGCCGGCTGAACGGACGTCCGGCGTCCCGTAGCCGCGCGGCGTGCAGGTAGGTCGCGCGTGCGCTCTCCACCGCGGCCGCCATGTCAGCGAGCATGAACTGCAGGCCCTGGAACTCCCCGATCGGCCGGCCGAACTGCTCCCGCTCGGTGGCGTACCGGACGGCCGCGTCGAGCGCGGCCTGTCCCAGCCCGACCGCGCACGCGGCGATGCCGAGCCGCCCCGAGTCCAGCCCGGACAGGGCGATCATCATGCCGTCGCCCTCGGCACCGATCCGGCTGGTGTCGGCCAGCCTGACGTCTTCGAGGATCACCTGGGTCGTCGTCGACCCGGTCAGCCCCATCTTCTTCTCCGGCGCGCCGAAGGACAGCCCCGGCGTG
>JALYMZ010000111.1 GCA_030773435.1 Actinomycetota bacterium
TCTCGGCGAGGATGCACTCGGCGGCCCGCTTGCCGATCCCGGTGATGCTGTCCAGGCGGTCACGGGCTCGGTCGAAAGGGACGCCCGCCTCGCTGGTGTGTGTGGCGAACACGGCGTCGATGCGCTCTTCCAGTTGGGCGATGGCGCCTTCGAGGTGGGTGATGTGCTGCAGGCACAGCCCGATCAGCACGGCGTGATGCTCGTGGAATCGGCCACGCAGCGCCTGGCGCAGCTCGGGGATCTTCTTCCGCAGCTTACCCTTGGCGAGCTCGGCCAGGACCTCGGGGACGCGTTCGCCGGCGATCAGGGCCGTCAGCATCGCCCGCCCGGAAACCCCGAGCACGTCGGAGGCCACCGAGTCCAGCTTGATTCCGGCGTCTTCCAGGGTCTTCTGGATCCGCTGGCACTCGGCAGTGTGCGCTTGGATGAGCCGCTTGCGGTAGCGGGTCAGGTCGCGCAGCTCCCGAATCGCCGGCGGTGGCACGAAGCTCCCGCGCAGCAGTCCGTGCTCGAGCAGCTCGGCCAGCCACTCGGCGTCGAGCACATCGCTGTTCCGGCCGGGCAGGATCTTCACATGCTGGGCGTTGACCAGCTTCAACTCGAAGGGGTTCCTCGAGCACGTACCAAACCGGCTTCCAGTACGAGCCGGTCGCCTCCATCGCGATGTCGGTGACGCCCTCTGCGGTGAACCAGTCGACCATCTCCTCCAGCGTCCCGGTGAAGGAGCGGAACGTACGGTCTGCTTGCGCCGTCCCCGCCCACCCGGCGCCGGCGTACGCACGCACGCCACCACCTCGTCCTTGCCGATGTCGATCCCGGCGCAACGCTCGATCAGCACGTCCATCGCAGCCTCCTCGTCCTCGATCCGGTGGACAGGACCGGCGGGGCCAACCGATCAACGACGCTGTGAAGCGTGTACGAGGACAACAGTTCGAGGTGCCGGGAAGGCCCCTGGCGTCAGTCTCAGAAACGGGTTCACACGCACCAAGCGGGAACGAGCACAGCCGGCCCCGACAGGATTCTCATCCTTCGAGGCGGCCTGCGGTAGGGCCATAGGGTCTCAGAGGGGCATCCGTGCGTCACGACCCACTCAACGCACCAAATTCACCGGTGGATCGAGGTTCAGCCACCGGGACATGACGCGACCTCGCCGCTCTGGTAAGAGTGGACGCACGGGTTCAGGCGGCGACCTAGCCCGACTGCGCCTGAACTCATCACCGATTGATCGGCCTCGTCCTCGTCGGCCTGACCCGCCGGGAGGAACGCGGCCTCCTCGACGGCCTCGCCAGCGCGTCGGATGACGTATCGACTACCGGGGCAGCGGTTCGCACTTCGCTTGGGTCTTGGTGTCGAACCCGGCTCGGTCGATCACGGCGCGCTGATGGGTGCCGCGGCTGATGAGGTCGATGCCGTCGTGCGCCTCGACGGTGAAGGACAGCCGGCGTCCCTCGACGGCAGTGAGGCGCGCGGTCACGGTGACGGTGAGGCCGGGTGGGGTGGCGGCGTCGTGGCTGACGTCGATGTGGGTGCCGAGGGTCTGCTCGGCCGGCCAGTCCAGGTGTGGGTTGACCAGCTGGATGCAGGCCCACTCCAGCAGCCCGACGAGGAAGCCGGTGGCGAACACCTCGGGCATGGCCTGGAACTCGGGTGCCTCCGGGTAGAGCGCGGGAACGGTCTTCGTCGCCGGCACCTGGAAGCCCAGCACGTGTTCCAGACCGGGGCGCAGGGACTCCTTCACCAAAGCACCGCTCCGTTCGCTTCGTCGGGATGTAGGTTGAGGGTGTAGCTCTGCCCGACCAGGTCAACGCCGAAGCTGCGATGGCGCTCCTCCTGCAGGAGATGGAACCCGGCGGCCAGGTAGATTCGGCGGGCCGTGGTGAACGGGTCGTTCGTCCACAGCACCATCCGCTGCTGGCCGACGTCGCGGGCGAAGCGCACGCCCTCGCCGGCTAGGCGCCTACCCAGGCCGCACCCGCGGGCGACCGGGTCGACGAGCAGGATTCGCAGCTGCGCCGTGACCGCGTCCTTGCCGACGCAGAACACGCAGCCCGCCCGAACCGGGTAGAGCGGCTCACTCGCCGCGTCCTCCAGGAAGCTGACCCGGCGAGGACGCGGACGTTGGGCGTCAGCCAGCTCGCGCCGGACGTTCTGCCTCGGGTCACAGCAGGGTCAGGGCCAGCCCGACGGCCGCGGCGGCCAGGCCGAGCGCGAAGCTCACGACGATGTTCAGGCTGGCCGCCAGCAGGTCGCCGGTCTCGGCCAGGGCGAGAGTTTCCCACGCCCAGGTCGACAGTGTCGTGTACCCACCCGCGAAGCCGGTACCGATGATCAGGGCCGCGGTGCCCGGCAGCCCGTGGTGCATGGACAGGCCGACCACCAGCCCGAGCAGCAGCGACCCGGTCAGGTTGATCAGCAGCGTGCCGTACGGGAACTGTCCGCCGGTGCGGTGCGCGACGACCTGGTCGGCGACGTACCGCAGCACCGCGCCGACGCCCGCAGCGACGGCGACCAGCAGGCTCAGGATCACCGCTGCTCCCGGCCGCGTCCGACGTAGCGCACCACGGACACGTCATCGACCACGACCAGGCCCTCGGTGATCAGCTCGTCGAGTTGCGGCAGGAACGCCTGGATGCGCTCGGCGTCGTCGACGATGACGATCGCCACCGGCAGGTCCTCGGACAGGCTGAGCAGGTGGACGTTGTGCACCGTCCGGCTCGCCCCGAACCCCTCGACCCCGCGGAACACCGAGCAGCCCGCCAGCCCCCCACGCTGTGCGCGCTGCACGATCTCGGCCACCACCGAATGGTGGTGGTAGCGGTCGGACTCCCCGACGAAGACGGTGAGTCGTTGCGCTGACCCCTGTAGACGCATCACCGGCTCCTGTTCTCGTTCGCTCGTCGCCGGTTCTCAGCCAGCCCGCGGGCGGCGACCAGGCCCAGTGCCGCCGTCGCGAGACCGCCGACGATGTTGGCTGCGAGGTAGGAGACCGCCACCGCCGCGCGGCCCTCGCCGAGCAGCTGCGCGACGGCGACGACGACCGAGGAGAAGGTCGTGAGCGCGCCGCAGAACCCCGTTCCCAGTAGCGGCCGCAGGTACCGCCTCGGCCGCACCTCCGCCGCGATCACGACGACCACGGCGAGCACCAGCGCTCCGACCAGGTTCACCGCCAACGTCGACCACGGGAACGCGCGCGGGGCACCCGGCCAGGTGGCGACCGCGCCGTAGCGAGCCACTCCGCCGACGCAACCGCCCAGGAACACCGCGGCGAGCACGTCGCCGTGCAACCGTGGCCATCGCGGACCGCGGTCCTGATGGACCGCCTGTTCACCCGATCGCGCCTGGGTCCCCTCGGCGTCGAGGTCCGGGTCGACCGGCAGCTCGTCGAGCGCCGGGTCCCGGGGCAGATCCGGGCGCGGCTCGCTCATCCGCCCCTGCAGCTTGCACCCGGCTCCGACGCCAGCGCAGGTCCCTGCAGCGCAGAAGTCGTCAGCACCCGCTCGGCCACCGTCGACCCCGCCGGCGGCGGAGCACGACCTGCCCCGAAGACAGGGCAGCCAGGCTCAGGGCCCTCGGTCCATGTCACGGGTGCCTCGACGTGGATCACCGGCACGCCGAACTTCGACTCCACGGCCCGCGGCAAGCCCATCTTCAGCCACCGGGAGTGCTCTCCCGGCAGCGTGGACACGACCACCCCGGCGTAGTCCGGGTCGCCCCGGAGTTCCTGGCTGACCGCGTCGACCGGCGGCGCCGCCGATCCGGGCCTCGAGCAGGGAGATATCGTGCTTGGCGTAGCAAGCCCGGGCCTTCTCGGCGTGCTTGCGGGCCACCGTCTCGCCCCGCTCGTCGCTGCCGCGCCGGAAGAACAGGTCCCGCACCGGCGTCGCCGGAACGAGCAGCACGAACTCAGCACCCGCATCCTGCTGACACAGGCTCTGCAGTTGGTGGACTAGTCGGGGGTTGGTTACGGTCTGATTGGCGACCACTAGTGGGCCGTAGTCGAAGTCTTCTTCCGGTCGGCTCTGGCGAGGATCTGGTCGGCGGTCTTGGTCCAGATGAACGGGTGGGCGCGGTCGTTCCAGCCGTCGATGAAGGCGCGGATGGCCTTGT
>JALYMZ010000112.1 GCA_030773435.1 Actinomycetota bacterium
TCGCGGACTACCAGCCGTCCGGGGACCAGCCGGCCGCGATCGACGACCTCGAGCGCCGGGTGCAGGCCGGGCAGCGCGACATCGTCCTGCTCGGCGCGACCGGCACCGGCAAGACCGCGACCATCGCCTGGCTGGTGGAGCGGCTGCAGCGCCCGACGCTGGTCATGCAGCCCA
This sequence comes from Actinomycetota bacterium, assembly GCA_030773435.1. GTDB lineage: Bacteria > Actinomycetota > Actinomycetes > Propionibacteriales > Nocardioidaceae > JALYMZ01. The sequence continues at coordinate 175 of JALYMZ010000112.1, forward strand.
ACAAGACACTCGCCGCCCAGTTCGCCAACGAGCTGCGGCAGGTGTTCCCGCACAACGCGGTGGAGTACTTCGTCTCCTACTACGACTACTACCAGCCCGAGGCCTACGTCCCGCAGACCGACACCTACATCGAGAAGGACTCCTCGATCAACGACGAGGTGGAGCGGCTGCGGCACTCGGCGACGAACTCGCTGCTCACCCGCCGTGACGTCATCGTGGTCGCGACCGTGTCGTGCATCTACGGTCTTGGCACCCCGCAGGAGTACGTCGACCGGATGGTCCGGCTGCGCGTCGGCGAGGAGGTCGACCGCGACCAGCTACTGCGCCGGTTGGTGCAGGTGCAGTACGCCCGCAACGACCACGCCGGGACGCGGGGGACCTTCCGGGTGCGTGGCGACACGCTCGAGGTGTTCCCGGTGTACGAGGAGCTCGCGGTGCGGGTGGAGTTCTTCGGCGACGAGGTGGAGCGGCTGATGACGCTGCACCCGGTGACCGGGGAGGTGGTCACCGAGGACGAGCAGGTGTACATCTTCCCGGCGTCGCACTACGTCGCCGGCCCGGAGCGGATGGAGCGGGCGATCCGCGGCATCGAGGCGGAGCTCGAGGAGCGGCTGGCCGAACTGGAGCGGCAGGGCAAGCTGCTGGAGGCGCAGCGGCTGCGGATGCGCACGACGTACGACATTGAGATGCTGCGCCAGGTCGGCAGCTGTTCCGGCGTGGAGAACTACTCCCGGCACATGGACGGCCGGGCGCCGGGGTCGGCGCCGAACTGCCTCCTGGACTACTTTCCCGAGGACTTCCTGCTGGTCATCGACGAGTCGCACGTCTCCGTGCCACAGATCGGCGGCATGTACGAAGGCGACATGTCGCGCAAGCGCACGCTGGTCGACCACGGCTTCCGGCTGCCGAGTGCGGTAGACAACCGGCCGCTGCGGTGGGAGGAGTTCCTCGACCGGATCGGGCAGACCGTCTACCTGTCGGCGACCCCCGGCCCCTACGAGCTGGCCCGGGTCGACGGGCGCGGCGTCGTCGAGCAGCTGATCCGGCCCACCGGGCTGGTCGACCCCGAGGTCGTGGTGAAGCCGACCCGCGGGCAGATCGACGACCTCATCCACGAGGTCGGGCTGCGCGTGGAGCGCAACGAGCGCGCGCTGGTGACCACGTTGACCAAAAAGATGGCCGAGGACCTCACCGACTACCTGCTGGAGTCCGGCATCCGCGCCCGCTACCTGCACAGTGAGGTCGACACGCTGCGGCGGGTGGAGCTGCTGCGCGAGTTGCGGCTGGGGGAGTTCGACGTGCTGGTCGGCATCAACCTGCTGCGTGAGGGCCTCGACCTGCCGGAGGTGTCGCTGGTGGCCATCCTCGACGCCGACAAGGAGGGCTTCCTGCGCTCCGGCACGTCGCTGATCCAGACCATCGGCCGTGCCGCGCGCAACGTGTCGGGCCAGGTGGTCATGTACGCCGACACCATCACCGCGTCGATGCAGAACGCCATCGACGAGACCAACCGGCGTCGCGAGAAGCAGGTGGCCTTCAACCGGGTGCAGGGCATCGACCCGCAGCCGCTGCGCAAGAAGATCGCCGACATCACCGACATGCTGGCCCGCGAGGACGCCGACACCGAACGGCTGATCGGCGGCGGCCGGCACCAAAGCCGCGGCAAGTCGCCGGTCCCGGCGCTCGGCAAGGTCGACGGCTCCTCCTCGGGTCGGCAGGCCGCGGCGGTGCGGGCCGGGATGCCGGCGGGCGACGTCGCCGACCTGGTGCAGCAGCTCACCGAGCAGATGCACACCGCGGCTGCCGAGCTACAGTTCGAGCTCGCCGCCCGGCTGCGGGACGAGATCGCCGAGCTCAAGAAGGAGCTACGGCAGATGGTGGAGGCGGGGGCGCGGTAGCGGGCGACCGGCCGCGCCTCGACGTCAAGGTCGGCGGGCATGGCGAAATCGGCGAGCCCGGATCGACGCCAAGCTCGCGCCCTCCCGACCCGGCATTGCACGCCGCAACCGACAAAGATGCTGCACGTCCGCGCGCTCCTACAACACCTTCGTCGGTTACGCCGCCGCCAGGTCGAGTCAGATGAGACGCCAGGTGACGGGCGTCATCAGCACGCCGTAGACCGGCATGCCGAGGGCAGCCAGCGCCTGTGGAAGCAGTGAGGCCAGCGACAGCTCCGTCATCTCGGCGACGGCCGCCGCGGCGGGGCGCTCGCTGCTCTCCGCCGGCCGCACCCGGTCCAGCAGGGTGCGGCGGGGGACCGTGCGCACCGCCACCTCGGAGCGCGCCACACCGGCGCGCTGGCAGGCCACGTCGATGGCGTCCTCCAGGCCGCCGAGCCGGTCGACCAGCCCGTGCCGGCGGGCGTCGGCGCCGGTCCAGACCCGGCCCTTGGCGACCCGGCGTAGGTCCTCGAGGGCCAGTCCGCGGTCGTGGGCCGCCTTCGCGGTGAAGTCGTCGTAGATCCGGTCCAGCCAGCCCTCGACGCGCTGCCACTCCTCCTCGCTGAACCGCCGCTGGCTGGAGAACATCTCGGCGTACCGATCCTGCGAGACGCTCTCCCGGCGCACCCCGAGCCGGCCCAGCGCGTCCCGCAGCACCTGCTTGCCGGCGAGCACGCCGATCGACCCGGTGAGCGTCCCGGCGGAGGCCACCACGACGTCGGCCGGCATGGCGATGTAGTAGCCGCCGGAGGCCGCGACGGTACCCATCGACGCGACCACCGGCCGGCCGGTCTCCCGCAGTCGCAGCACCTCACGACGAATGGCGTCCGAGGCGAGGTAGGACCCGCCCGGGCTGTTGACCCGCAGCACCACGGCTCGCACGTCGGCGTCCCGGCCGCTGGCACGCAGCGCAGCGCCCAGCGTGTCCGAGCCCACCGACGGCCCGGACAGCGGCGTCCGCCCACCGCCGCGGCCGAGATGGATCGGGCCGACGGCGTGGATCACCGCCACGGCGGGACGCCCGCGCCGGCGCACCACCGCCACCGGCCGGCGGAGGCGGTGTCTGCGGTAGCGGTCGACGTACCGCAGCTGCACCGCACCGAGCCGCCGGCGCAGGTCGGCGTACACCTCGTCGCGGTAGCCGGTGCGGTCCACCAACCCGCGGGCGACCGCGTCGGCGGCCGGCAGCGGGGCGTGCGCGATCGCGTCACGTACCTGCTGCGGTGTCAGGCCACGCGCGGCGGCGACGTCCTCCACGATCGTGTCGGTGGCCGAGGCGACCAGCCGCTCGGCCATCTCCCGGTGCGCCGCGCTCATGCGACTGCGCACGACGGCGTCCGCGGCGGTCTTGTACTCCTCGCGCTGCCCGATCTGCGGCTCGACTCCCAGCTTGTCGAGCGCGTCCCGCACGAACACCGCCTCCGCCACCACCCCGGTGAGGCCCAGGTCGCCGGAGGGCTGCAGCCACACCTCCTCGCACATGCTGGCGAGGTGGTAGCCGACGTTGCCGGCCGCCATCTCGCCGTACGACTCCGCCCAGCAGACCGTTGCCTTGCCGGCCGCGCGCAGCCCGCTGATCGCGGCCCGCAGCTCGCCGGACTCCGCGAGGCTCGGCTGCTGCAGCCCGACGTGCACCACCAGACCGGCCACCTCGGGGTCGTCGGCGGCGAGCCGCAGCCCCTCGACCACGTGCCGCAGCACCGGCACATGTCGCGCCCGGGCCGCCTGCAGCGGCGTGCTCGGCGGCGCCTCCGTCAGGCCACGGGTCAGCTCCAGCTCCAGCAGCAGGCGGCGAGACGGCCGCGACCAGGGGAGAGTGCTGGCAGGCGAGGGGCTCATCCGCTCACCGTACGTCGACCTGCCGCCCCCCGGTTCCGCCGCCCTCGGCCGTCTGCGACGATGGTCGCCGCGCTGGAGGGGAGTACTCCCCGGCGGCGGAGTCGTCATCACGGCGAGCTGCATCTCGGCGACGCCCGGCTCCGTCGGTCCGTGGCCGCGGTCGCGGACGGAGGAGACCTCCGGGCTGACCGAGCTGCTGTCTGTCCGGAGGGTGCGTTCTCGTGGATGTCCCTGCCTGGTTGTGGTGGGCCACGATCGTGGTGACCGTCTCGTTCCTGGTCGTCGACGTCGTGGTCATCGGCCGTCGCCCGCACGAGCCGTCGATGGGGGAGGCGGCCCGTCACCTGGCCTTCTACGTCGGCTGCGCCGTGCTCTTCGGGCTCGGAGTGCTGTTCTTCGCCGGATCTCGGTACGGCGGGGAGTTCTTCGCCGGCTGGCTGACGGAGTACTCGCTGTCCGTGGACAACCTGTTCATCTTCATCATCATCATGAGCAAGTTCGCGGTGCCCAGGCAGTACCAGCAGACCGCGCTCATGGTCGGCATCGTGCTGGCTCTGGTGATGCGCGGCATCTTCATCGCGCTCGGCGCAGCCGCCATCGCCCACTTCTCGTGGATCTTCTACCTGTTCGGCGCGTTCCTCATCTACACCGCCGTCAAGCTCGCCAAGGAGGGCTCGGAGGACGAGGAGGAGTTCGAGGAGAACCGCTTCATCCGGTGGGTGGAGCACCGCTTCCCGGCTACCTCCGAGTACCACGGCGTACAGCTGACCGTGGTCCGCGACGGCAAGCGGCTGATCACGCCGATGCTCATTGTCATGCTGGCCCTCGGCACGACCGACCTTCTGTTCGCGCTCGACTCCATCCCGGCGATCTACGGGCTCACCAGCGAGCCCTACCTGGTCTTCACCGCCAACGTGTTCGCGCTGATGGGGCTGCGGCAGCTGTACTTCCTCATCGGCGGCCTGCTGCAGCGACTGGTCTACCTGGGCTACGGCCTGGCCGTGCTGCTCGGCTTCATCGGCGTCAAGCTCGTGCTCGAGGCGCTGCACACCAACGAGCTGGCGTTCATCAACGGCGGCGAGCACGTCGAGTGGGCACCGGAGATCCCGATCTGGCTGTCGCTGATCGTCATCGTCGTCACGCTGAGCGCCACCACGGTGCTGAGCATTCTCAGGTCCCGGCGTGAGACCCGGGAGGAGATGGCCGCCGAGTCGGGTCCACGCCGCACCTCCGGCCACCACGAGGGCTGAGCACCCGGCTCTGCGCTGCTGCCGCCGGGATGTTGTGCCGTCGGCTTGCGCGCGACCGCGGCGGCACGTACGGTCGTGCACCGTCGTGATTTGCCCGTGACCGGTACGCCGAGTCCTGCCCACCGGTTCGCGGCTCCTCACCGTGCGAAAGGCATCCGGACGGGCAGGAGTGGGGGACCCACATCGGTGCCCGGGCCACGTCGCCACGACGGGACCGGCACCTCGGGGTGAAGCCGCAGCCGCGGCCGGGCACGCTCTCCGCCCGAACCCGACAGCTCACTCCACAGGCGTCGGAGAGGCAAACACCATGCGTCACGTTCCGCAACACCGTGCCCCGACCCGAGCCGGGCGGGCGGTTCGATCCCTACGGCGCAGCGGCCGGCTGGCCCTCGTCACCGCCGCCGCCGGTGCGCTGGCCGTCCCGCTGACCGGCGCGCCAGCCCAGGCCGCCAGTGACCACACCTGGAACCGGCTCGCGCAGTGCGAGTCCAGCGGCCGCTGGCACATCAACACCGGCAACGGCTACTACGGCGGCCTGCAGTTCGCCTGGTCCACCTGGCGCGGCTTCGGGGGAGGCCGGTTCGCCCCCCGCGCCGACCTGGCCACCCGCGAGCAGCAGATCCTCATCGCCGAGCGGGTGCTGCGGGTGCAGGGCTGGGGTGCCTGGCCCGCGTGCTCGAGCCGGCTCGGTCTCACCAGCGCGGACGCGCGCGAGGGCCGTGACAGCCGGCGCGTGAGCGGATCTGTGGACCGTGAC
>JALYMZ010000113.1 GCA_030773435.1 Actinomycetota bacterium
GGATCGCGATCCGAGCTCCGCGCCGGGCGTAGGCCTCGACCACCGCGCGTCCGACACCGGCGCTGCCTCCGGTGACCACGGCGACCTGAGGGTCCGATGACGTCGGGGAGAACATGGTGAGCGGCTACCCGCGACACCGCCGGCCATGCACCCGCCGCGCCGCCGCGGGCAGAACGTGTAGCGGTGTGGTGGCCGGGTACGCCGCCAGTCGTGTCGCCGGAAGCGCCGGCGGCCGGGTCGTGGAGGTGGCATGGAGGCCCTGGGGCGGACGACGTGGGCGATCGCCGAGGGCTACATTCCCGGCGCGAGCACCGGCGAGGGCCGGGCGTTCGAGAGCCACGAGACCGCGTGCTTGCTGAACACCTCCGACGACGACGCGCACGTCGAGATCACGCTGTTCTTCACCGACCGCGAACCGCTCGGGCCGTTCCAGGTCACCGTGCCGGCCCGGCGCACGCGGCACCAGCGGTTCAACGACCTGACCGATCCGGACGTGGTGCCCCGCGACACCGACTACGCCGCCGTGATCCGCAGCGACGTGCCGGTGGTGGTGCAGCACACCCGGCTCGACTCCCGCCAGGCCGAGCTCGCGCTGCTGTCCACGGTCGCGTGGCCGGGCTGACATCTGCGCGGACCGACCTGCTGCGGTTGCGGGTCGGCGTACCGGCGTCCGACGGTGCCGGCACCGGCCTGTCGGGCCGGTCCGCGCGCCGGCGGCTGCCATCATCGCGGCATGGACCTGCAGGTGCGGCAGGACGACCGGTTCCGGGCCGGGAGCAGCGGGTCCAGGCGGTCGGCTGGGTGCTGGTGCTGCTGTTCCTCGCCGCCGGACTGGCCGGCCTGCTGGGTCCCGGGCTACTCAGCTGGACGAGCGCCAGCAGCGACGACGTTGCCGTCCGCATCGACTACCAGCGTTTCGCCCACCTCGAGGCCGACGACCTCGTCACGATCACGGTGGACGCCACCGCGGTGACGTCGGACTCGGTCGGAATCGGGCTCTCCCGGGACTGGGTGGACGCCGTCGACATCCAAAGCATCGTCCCGCAGCCGGACAGCGAGACCTCCACACCGGCGGAGTTGGTGCTGCAGCTGTCCGCCCGGCCGGGAAGCCCGGTGACCGTGCGGATCACGTACCGCGCCAGCGCGCTCGGTGTGCTGAACGGCGTGGTGCGGCAGCGCGGCTCCGCAGTCTCCTTCGCCCAGCTCGTCTACCCGTGAGGAGTGTGCGGCTCCGTGGATGCTGTCCTGCGCGCGACGCTCATCTTCCTCGTGATCATGATTCTGTTCCGGGTGACGGGGAAGCGCACGATGGCCCAGGTGACGACCTTCGACTTCGTGCTGCTGCTCGTGGTCGGCGAGGCAACCCAGCAGGCGCTGCTCGGCGAGGACTTCTCGATCGTGCACGCCGCACTGGTGATCGCCACGCTGGTGGTGCTGGACCGGGCGTCGGATTACCTGTCCTGGCGGTGGCCCATGTTCAAGCGCGCCGCGGAGAGCGAGCCGCTGATCCTCATCACCGACGGCGAGCCGGTGCAGGCAGCCATGCGCGAGGCGAACGTCTCCGACGACGACATCCTGGCCTCAGCGCGTTCCAGCCAGGGACTGGAACGGATGGACCAGATCCGGTACGCGGTGCTGGAGACCTCGGGCGCCATCAGCATCGTGCCGAAGCGCCAGTGACGGTGCCGGTCCGGCGCGCGCGTCCGCGACGCGACGAGGAGCCCGGGTGGAGCTGACCATCGAGCAGAGCCTCTGGGGCGCCCTCGTCGCCGCAGTGCTGCTGGCCGCCCTGCACGTCGCGGCGCCACGGATCCGGACGCTGCCGCTGGTTCCCGAGTCGGCGACCGCTTCGTTCGCCGGGGGACTGGCCGTCTCCTACGTGTTCCTCCACCTACTTCCGGAGATCGCGGAGGGCAACGAGGCCATCGGGGAGGCACTGTCCGACGTGGTGCAGCCCACGCCGCTGGTCGACCTGGGGATGGGGATCTTCGTCGTGGCGCTCGCCGGGTTCGCGGTCTTCTACGGGCTCGAGCGGCTGGCGCAACGCGAGCACGGCGACGACGAGCGGGGGGCCGGCGCCGGTGTCTACTGGCTACACCTGGGGTCGTTCTCCGTCTACAACGCGCTCATCACCTACACCATGGCGCTGCGGCTGCGCACCGGGGTCGCGTTCGCGGTGCTGTTCACGATCGCGATGGGTCTGCACTTCGTGCTCACCGACCGGGGTCTGCAGGAGCACTACCCGCGGCGGTTCTCCCACCTCGGCCGGCTGGTCCTCGCCGGCGCGCTGCTGGCCGGCTGGCTGCTGTCGGTGCTGTTCGCACCGACGAGCACTTTGGTGGTCAGCCTGCTCACCGCGGCTCTCGCCGGGTCGATCCTGCTCAACGTGTTCAAGGAGGAGCTGCCCTCCGGTGCGCGGTCCAGCTTCCCGTAGTTCATGGCGGGTCTGACGTTGTACGCCATACTGCTGGCCGTCGTGACCGCGCTCGCCGAGTGACGAGTACGCGTTTTCGCGGCTTCGCTGCAGGGAAGCCCCATTGGGTGCGGGTCAAGCACTGCGCCGTGGTGGTGACCGGCGCGTCCAGCGGGATCGGCCGAGCGACTGCCGTGGCGTTCGCTCACAAGGGCGCGGCGGTCACACTGGCTGCGCGTCGCGGGGTGGCACTGGAGGAGGTCGCTCGCGAGTGTCACGCAGCCGGCGGGACAGCGCTCGCCGTCCCCACGGACGTGACCGACAGCGAGGCGATGCAGGAGCTGGCGCGTCGGGCGGTCGAGCGCTTCGGTCGTATCGACGTCTGGGTCAACAGCGCCGCAGTGACGGTGTTCGGTCCTTTCCAGGAGGTGCCGCTCGAGGATTTCCGGCGGGTCCTCGACGTCAACATCATGGGATACGTCCACGGCGCGCGTGCCGCGCTTCCGTACCTGCGTGACCAGGGCCGTGGGATCCTGGTCAACGTCTCCTCGATCGTCAGCTCGGTGCCGCAGCCCTACACGCACGCCTACGTGATGTCGAAGGCGGCGATTCGCGTGCTCGGTGCGAGCCTGCGACAGGAGCTTCGGCTCGACGGTGCGCACGGTGTCAAGGTCTGCACGGTCATGCCGGCGACCATCGACACGCCGCTGTTCGAGCACGCCGCCAACTACACCGGTAGGAAGGCAAAGGCCATGCCGCCGGTGTACTCGGCGGAGCGCGTCGCCGGCACGGTGGTGCGCCTGGTACGTGTGCCCAGACGCGAGGTCATCATCGGCCCGATGGGTCGCAACCTCGTCGTGCAGGCGAAGTTCGCCCCGGGCTTGACCGAGCGTCTCATGGCGTTGCAGGTCGACAGGACCCATCTCTCCCGGACGCAGCCGGCGCCGGCCACGCGGGGCACGCTCTTCGAGCCGGCGCCCGGGACGGGTTCGGTGTCGGGCGGGTGGCACGGCAGGCGCCGCACGACGGTTCGGCGGGCCACGTCGGCTGCGCTGCTGGCCGGCGGGATGACCGCCGCGCGTCGATGGTGGCGCTGAGCGGCTGGGGCGTCAGCGAGCACACCGCAGCCGCCGGGACCCGCGTTCACGCCGCCGTCCTCGGTCGCGGCGGCGGACCGACCGTGGTGTGCGTCCACGGACTGGGCTGCTCACACCGGTACTTCCTGCCCCTGGCGCGGGAGCTGGTCCGGGACGCTGTCGTGGTGGGGGTCGACCTACCGGGCTTCGGGCGCACTCGCGGACCGGTAGATGCGCTCGACGTCCGCGGGCTGTCCCTCGCATTGGCGGACTGGGTTCGGGTGTCCGGCCGCCGCGGTGCCGTCTTCCTCGGGAACTCCACCGGGTGCCAGGTGGTCGTGGACCTGGCCGTGCACTCGCCGCAGCTGCTCGGTCCGGTGGTCCTCGTTGGCCCGACGGTGGACCGCCGGGCGCGCACAGTGCGCCAGCACGCAGCACGGCTGTTGGCGGACGAGCGTTGGGAGCCTGCGTCCCTCGGTCCGGTGCTCCTGGCCGACTGGATGGCTTGCGGCGCCCGCCGGTACGCGCAGACGCTGGCCTACATGCTCGCCGACCCGGTTGAGCGCAAGTTGCACCACGTCCGCGTGCCCACCGTCGTCGTCCGCGGCGCACGCGACCCGATCGTTCCGCGTGCGTGGGCGGCGGAGGTGGTGGATCGCCTGCCGGCGGGCCGGCTCGCGGAGGTCCCCGGCGCCGGGCACACGCTCAACTGGTCGGCCCCGAAGGAGCTGGGACGCGTCGTCGGACCCCTGCTCGCCAGGGCCGCGCCGTGACCGTGCGGGCACGCGCGGCGCGTCACGTCGTCGACTTCGACTCCGGCGTCAACATGGTACGGGCGCTGGCTCGCTTCTTGCGCGGGAAGGATCACCGCGGCCTGTCTATCGGGCCGGGGTCACGACAGCTTGCGAACCTCGCATCCGCACCACCGGTGCGAGTACGCCGTGCGACCTTCTCGGCCATGGGGTTCCTCCAGGGGGTCCCCCTGGACCAGGCACGCCATATCAGCGCCAACGACGTCTCGGACTGGGTGGCCAGCCAGTACGGACGCGGACCGTTCCCGGTCGTGGTGGTGGGTGCGCCCAGTGGCGGCGCCGTGTACCTGTCGGCCGCCCTGCGTGCGCCGTACCTGCCCCAGACGACCCTGGTCGCCGTTCGTGACCTCGCCACACATCCCGACGACCCCGTCGCCGCGATGGACGCGCTGGCGCCGACCACCCGGCTGGTGGCGCGGCGCAACCCTGACGTCGCGGTGTACCACATGCATGATCCGGCGCAGGACCGCCCAATGCTCGAAGGGATGGCGTACCTGCGGCTGAAGCGCCGTGCGCTGGGCCGCGGGTTCGAGCGATTCCTGGAGGAGAGGCTCGCGCCCGGCGGCACGATCCTGGTGGTCGAGAACACCTGCACATGGCGTTCCCGGGCGGTCGGCGAACGTGCCTACTTCCAGTTCGGCTGCCTCGGCGGTGTGTCGGAGGAGGAGTACCACCACAGCGGGCCGCGGATCACGGACTACCTCGCCCGGGAGCGGTCACCCTGGCACGGATGGGCCCCGCCGGAACCCGACGGGCGCCGGCCGGAGGCCGAGTGGGGCTTCGACCCGGCGTGGCGAGCCGACCTGGAGCGGGTCGCGGAGCGCTTCGGATATCAGCTCCGCCGGCTCGTCGTGGAGGAGCCGCAGGAGCTGAGCCCCTTCGTCGCCGACCTGTACCGCTGGTGGTACCGCGAACGAGGCATGCCGGGCGGGCGCCTGGTAGTGCAGTCATACGTGCAGTGGGATCCGTTGTGGGTGCTGCGGCTCGGAGCCGTGCCGTTCTGGAGCCGCTTCAACATGGAGCCGGCGTACGGCGAGCTCCAGCGGTACCTGACCCGAGTCGAGCCGTACGACCAGATACACCTCAACCTGTTCTCCCAGGGACTGTGGTCCCCCGGCGTCGTACCGGTTTCACGGTGGCGGCACCTCGTCGCGTCGTCGGCCCGCCTGCACGGCGAGGTGGTGGGTGTCGACGAGGACGCCTACCCGCTCGACACCGGCAGCACGATGCGGTTCGAGCCCGCGCTCGCCTCGCTGGCCCCGCGGCACCCGCTGCCGGTGGCGCTCGAGGTGATCGACGTCGACAGGTTCCTCGACGGTCCCGGGTCGCCGTACCGACGCTTCTTGGTGTGACCCGCGGTCACGTGCCGGGCCTGCTTCAAGTCCCGCGCCGTCGCGGCGCACGTGCCGGCTCGCTGACCGGGAACCGCTCACTCGCCTCCTCCCCGGCCTCGCCCTCCAGACGTTGAGCGACATCGTCAGCATGGCCTATCTGCCGTAGAGCACCGCCACGTCCCGGTGCACGGGCGGAGGGTCGAGCGCCGGCGCGCCGATACTCCCCCTCGGCTCGCTGAACCCGAGCGCGACCACCCCTTCCTCGAGGAGCCGCAGCTCCTCGAGTGGGCGGGCGGCGATCCATGCGCGCTCCTGCACCGGCAGTTGGCGACTCGCCACTGCCCGCGAAGGTGGAGCAGGCCGCGTAGTCGAAGACGTCGAGATTCACGAACGGCGCAGCAGCCGCTCGATGACCCGGCGCGGGTGTGCTCCAGGGACATCCCGGTCAGGGTCAGGGCTACCGTCGCCACGCGGGTCACCAGGAGCCCAGCACGACGACGACGAGCGAGATCACCCGGGCCATGGCACCACGTCGTCGGACGCCTTCAGTGACACGACTTCCGCGTAGAGCGCCGACACGGCGGCGACCATGGCGCGGTAGGAGTGGCGGCTGGCGTTGCAACGCCCGGCGCGGGCGAGGTCGGCCCGCCGGGCGGGGTCGGTCAGCACGTCGGTGAGAGCCTCGGCCAGGCTCTGGTGGTCCCCTGGCGGGACCAGCAGGCCGGCGGATCCTTCCGCAAGCCGGTCAGGGATCCCGCCGACTGCGCTGCCGATGACCGGCGTCCCGACCTCCTGCGCCTCGTGGATCACCAGCGGGGACCCGTCGCTGCGGGACGGGACGACGAGCACGTCCAGCCAGCGCAGGAGGTCGAGGGCGTCCTCGCGGTGACCGAGGAAGTGGGTCCGCGCACCGATCTGGAGCCCGTCCGCCAGCCGCCGCAGTGCCTCGCTCTGGCCTCCGCCGCCCACCACCAGCAGGGAGGCCTGCGGCACGGTCAACCGCACCTGGTGAAACGCACGCAGGAGGATGTCGACGCCTTTCTCCGGCTCCAGCCGGCCGACGCACCCCACGAGCGGGCCGGCGGGCAGGTCCGGTGGTCGTGGCGTCGCCGAGAGGGTTGTTCCCGACCGCCGGCCCACCGGGATGACGCGACGGACGCGGCCCGGGTCGATCCCGTACTGGTGCTCGAGCAGCTCCGCTATCGCGGTCGACACGGCAATGACCGCGGCTGCCCGGTGATACACCAGCCGGCTGACCCGCCGGGCGAGCGGACCGCGCCACGGTGCCTCGGTGTGGTCCGTGACCACCAGGGGCACGGCGCGTCCCACGACCGCCAGCGCGGCCGCCGCCTCGCTGGCGTACACATGAGCGTGCACGAGGTCGTATCGACCACTGCGGACCAGCCGGCGGAGGCGCCGCGCGTAGGTGAGGCTGAAGCGGCGTTTGACCAGCCTGCCGACGAGCTCGTGCACCGGCACGGCCCACCCGCCCAGACGGCTCCTGGAGCACCCCACGGCGGAGCAGGCCAGCTCGACCTGCCACCCCTCCTCCTCGAGTCCCCGAGCCAGGTCGACCACGTGTTGCTCCGCGCCGCCTCCGGACAAGGCGTCCACGACCAGCAGTACCCGCCCCGCACCCGATGGCCGCTGACGTCCCTGCCGCGACGCCCGGTTCAGCTGGTCACGACCCGGTTGGTCCATCACCCCGCCCGTCCAGCGCTTTCGACAGCTCGGCGAGGTCGCGGTAGCACGCGCTGTCGTCGGGAAGCCGGCGCAGCACCTGGACGATGCTCTCCGGCGCGGAGGCGCGACGCGCGTCGCCCAGCAGGCGGGCACGGTCGCCGGGAAAGCTCGACCGGGTGAGGTAGAAGCCCAGCGGTCGCTCCCGTCGACCCGCTGGCGTCCCGTCCATCACAGCCCTCCTCGAGGTCTCCACCGCCCGTCGGCGGCGCGTCCGTACCCGAGTGCCCGGGGGCGAAACCGTCAGGCCACGGCGCTGGCTCGTCGTACGCGAACACCACCTGCAGAGCGCTGCGCTCGCGGCGGGCGAGCTCCGCGACCACGGCGGGTGCCTCCCGCACCGGCACCACGTCGGTGACGACGTGGCGTCGTACGGCGTCCCCCCGCGCGGCGAGCAGCTGGGCGGTCTCGTCGGCGAGCCGCCGGCGGTTCCACGTGCCGGCGAGCCCACGGGGGACCCGCGCAATCTGTGCGCACCGGATCGCCAGCCCGTTGTGATGGAACTCCTCACCAAGCCGCAGCTCCGGGGCGCCGGCCTGGTAAAACGCCAGGTCGATCACCACCCCTTGCGGGCGGAGACTGCGCAGCGCCTCGTGCAGGACGGCCGGCCGGCCGCGGCACTGGAACACCATGTCCGGCCCGCGGTCGCCGGGTCCGTGCGGCCACCGCTCCTTGCACCACCGCCACGTCTCGACGGTGCGCTCGTCCACCGTCTCGACTCCCAGCCCGGCTGCAGCGGACAGCCGTCGCGGGTCGGGGTCGGCCACGGCGACGTCGCCGGCGCCGTGGTGCACGGCGAACATTGCGGTCAGCAGGCCGACGACGCCGGCTCCGGTGACCAGCACCGTCCGACCCCGGACACCGGCGCCGAGGGTATCGGCGCTGGTGCCGCCGAACTCCGCGGCCGCGTGCAAGAGACCGTTCGCGCAGATCGGACCCATCTGGGCCAGGTAGACCGCCAGCACCGGGTCGACGTCCGGCGGCACGGGCACCACGAAGTCGGACTCCGTGACGACGTGGCAGGAGCGGTGGCCGTACGCCGCCGCCACCAGCGTGCCCTCGGGCAGGTCCGCTCGCCGGCTCTCCACGACCTGAGCCACCTCCATGTAGCCCATCGTGGTGACGGGATAGCGACGGGAGCCCTCGCCGGGGACGAAGACCCCGAGGTCGGAGTCGCGGCGGGAGGTGAACCCCGGGTCGGTGCCCTTGACGTACGCGAGCTCGGTGCCGGTGGACAGCCCGCTGTAGAGGGTGCGCAGCACAGCGCCGCCAGTGCGCAGCGGTGGCGGCGTCAGGTCGAAGAACGCCAGCTCACCCGGGGCCGCCACTCCCAGGGAGAAGCAGTCAGGCACCCGGCACCTCCCCGGACAGGTCCACCGGTACGCCGTCCCGGGCTGACCGGTCCGCGGCGCAGGCCACGACATGGGTGCGCAGCGCCTCGTCGTACGGCACCCGGACCTCCTCGCGACGTCCGAGCAGCACGTCGACGAACTCGCGGTCCTCCCGCTCGATCGGGTTCTGCTCCGACCGCTGCAGTCGGTCCGCCTCGGCGGTGACGAGGCGCAGCTCGTGGTCGGACAGCGAGGCCTCGGTCAGCTCGGCGACGAACCCGTCGGCGATCAGGTGCAACCCCACCCGGTGCCGTGACGGCAGCACACACGTCGAGGCCAGTGTGCCGATGGCGCCGGAGGCGAACAGCAGTGTCGCCGCGGACACGGTAGGCACGTCGGCACCGGCGAAGGCCTCCCGCGCCGTCGTGCGCTCCACGGCCCGCACGGTGTCGACCTCGCCGGCGAGCACCCGCGCCAGGTCGAAGATGTGGGTGGACTGCTCGACGACCTGTCCTCCCGACCGCGCCCGCTGCGCCCACCACGGCACCGAGGGGGTCTTGTCCAACCAGTAGCCGAGCACCAGCTGGGGCGGCACGTCGCGCACCAGGCGCGCCACCGTGTCCACCACGTCGAGGTGCCGCCAGTGGTAGCCGACCGCGGTGCGCACCGCCCGCTGGCGCACCAGGTCCGCGATGTCGAGTGCGGTACGGAGGTCCAGCGCGATCGGCTTCTCGACGAAGAACGGCAGGTGACGGTCCAGCGCCGCCACCTCCAGTGGCCCGTGGGCGAAGGGTGGCACGCACAGCCACACGGCGTCGAGCTCCTCGCTCTGCAGCAGGCGAACCCCGTCGTCGTAGGCACGCGCACCGTACCTCGTGGCGGTCTCCGCCGCGCGGTCCGGCACGGCGTCGGCGACGGCGACGATCTCAACGTCGGAGAACCCGGACAGGGCGCCGAGGTGCGCGTTCGCGATGAACCCGGTGCCGACGCAGCCGACCCGCAGCGGCTTCATGCGCTGACCGTCTCCCGGCTCGCCGGGAGGTGGGTGGCGAGGACGGCGTCGTAGACGGCGCGGGTCCGGGCCGCCATGAGCTCGACGGTGTGGTGCTCGAGGTAGCGCCGCCGGCCGACGCCGGCGTACGCCGCCCGCAGGTCCGGGTGGGCGAGCAGGTCGGCGACCGCGGCGGCCAGCGCGTGCGGATCCTCGGCGGGGACGAGGAGGCCCGTCTCGCCGTCGACCACGACCTCGTCCGTGCCGATCACACGGGTCCCGACGACCGGGAGACCCGCCTCCATCGCCTCGAGCGCGGCCAGCGGCATCCCCTCGTGCCGCGACGGCAGCACGAACACGTCCGCGGCGTCGAGCAGCAGTCGGGCGTCATCACGGTGGCCGGCGAGGCGGACGACGGACTCGACGCCGAGGTCGGCGGCGCGATCGGCGAGCTCCCGGCGCAGCGGCCCCTCCCCGAGGATGACGACCGCGAGGTCCGGGAAACCGCCGACCAGGTCGGGGACCGCGTCGACGAGGTAGCGCTGCCCCTTCATCCGGACCAGCCGGCCCGCGGTCATCACGACGAGCTGGTCCACGCTGAGGCCCAGCGCCCGGCGGGCCGCCGCGCGACCGGGTCCGGGGCCGCGCGGGGCGACACCGTTGGGCACCGTGGTGAACCGGTGCGCGGGTACGCCGATGCGCTCGTAGGTGCGCCGCACACCGGCGGAGACCGCGATCAGGTGGTCGACCGGTTCGATGGCCCGGTGCAGCCGCTCGGCCTTGCGCGGGTGCGACAGCAGGAACGGCAGGTGGTGGCTCTGGATCACCGCGGGGACGCCGAGGCGGTGCGCGAGGTGTACGCCGTCCCAGTCCTCCCACCCCCACCCGACGTGGGAGTGGAAGACCGCAGGCGGACGCGCGGTCAGGTGGTCGGCGATCACCCGGCCGAACGCGGGGTCGCGATTGCCGGGCAGCGGCACCGGCAGGGCGCCCGAGGCAGCGGCGCGGTCGAGGAGCCGGCGGCCACCCTCGGTGGGTCGGCACATCACTGACACGTCTGCGTCCGGCGCGTGCGCCGCAGCGAGGTCGAGCAGTTGCGCCCCCATCCCGGACGGGTTCACCGACGGCGTGTAGTAGCAGATCACGCGCCGCCCGACGTGCGGGACGGGATCCGGCGGCGCCGGTGCGTCCGGCTGGTAGACGGCACCCGTCATACGCCTCCCCTCGGTGTCACGGCGTCGGGACACGCCGCCGGCCACGAGCAGACGCCGTACCCGCGGCGCGCGCGTCCATGCAGCGCCGGCTACCCGTGCTGGCGTGGGGCGGTGGTGGCCCGCAGGAGCTGCTCTGCGCTACGGCCGGCGGTGCTCCGGACCGGTGAGCAGTGCGTCCTTGACCGCGTAGTACGCCGGCTTGGGCCGGAAGGAGGTGTCGAACAGCAGCGGCTGCGCGTCCTGGATCCCGAACGTGCCGCGGATCCAGGTGCGTCCGTCGTACACCCCCCACGTCTCGAACTGGGTGAGTGCCGGGTACTCCAACGCTGTGCGCAGGATCTGGGAGTAGACCCGCGCCTGCGCGGCCAGCTTCTCCTCCTGGGTGCCGGGTGTGTTCCAGACCTGTACGTCGGTCTCGGTGACGTGCAGCTGCAGCCCGAGCCGGCCGGCCTCCTCGGCGACGCGGCGGAAGTTCGGGTAGTTCGGCGGCTGGAAGATCGGGCCGGGGGTGACGCTGACGTGCATCTGGGTGCCGATGCCGTCGATCGGCACCCCGCACCGGCGGAAGTCGGTGACCAGCTGGGTGACCCGGCCCAGCCAGCCCAGCCCCTGCCACGGCTTGTACCAGGCGAAGTCGTTGTAGAACAGCTGTGCCGCCGGGTCGGCCTCGTGCGTCCACCGGAAGGCCATCTCGAGGTACTCCGGGCCGATGCCTCGCAGCCACCCCGAGTCGCGCAGCGAGCCGTCTGGCTCGATGGCCTCGTTGACCACGTCCCACTGCGCGACCCGGCCGCGGTAGCGGCCGACCACCGTCGTGATGTGCTCGTGCAGGATCGTGATGAGCTCGTCGCGGCTGAAGCTGCCGTTGGTCACCCAGGCCGGGTCGGAGTCGTACCACACGAGAGTGTGGCCGCGGACGCGTAGCCCGTGCGCCTCGGCGAAGTCGACGATCCGGTCCGCCGGCGCGAAGTTGAACGTGTCGCGGTTCGGCCGCAGCGGCCGCATCTTGAACTCGCCGTTGGTGGTTACCGTGTCGAACTCGCGGGCGACGATCTCCTTGTACGGCGTGCCGGCGGCGGTGGCGAACTCCGGGTTGTGCACCGCGGCACCCACCCGTATGCCGCGGCGGCGGGCCGCATCGCGCAGCGCCAGCCCTTCGGCGCGGGCGTATCCCGCGGCGTCCTCGGCGGTCGGCCGCCGCTCTCCCTGGGCCCGGCTCGATGTGACGCCACCAGGCTCCGCAGGGCCGGGTGACGTGTCAAGCGGCCGCCGCGGCGGCTGCAGCCGGTCGGGTCGCTGCGGAGGGTTTTGTGCGTCGGAACGCCGACAATCCTCCGCCGCTCGGGGATGGACGTGCGCCCACCGCGGTCAGCGACGGAACAGTCGATGCTCGACCTTCAGCGGGAGATCGTCCCAGGCCTTGTCGCCACCGACGGCAGTCAAGTCGAGACGTTCGGCCACAGCGAGGCAGAGCGCATCACCCAGCGAGACACCCCAGCCCTTGCCGAGACCGAGCCGCCGGGACTCAGCGATCAGTTCCGCCGCCCGGACCGCGTCGGACTCGCTGGTGTCCTCCAGGCGCACGCCCATTTCCTGGATCTCGGCGAGCAGGCCCTCTGCTGTGTCTGGGTATCCGCGCTCCAGCGCACGCGCCAGCACCTCAACCGCGTTCGGGACCGGAAGCACGGCCACCGGCAGAGCGCGGGCGATCACCTGATAACCGCGCTCCCGGAAGATCCATGCAACGACGGCCGAAGCGTCGAGAACGACCTTGCGGGCCTTCTCCGTCACAGACCAAGCTCCGCCAGGAGTTCCTCGCCGACGTCGTCGGTTCCCGGGCCGCCGACTCCGCGCTCGCGGCTGGCGAGGGTCTCATGTTCGATTTGCGCGAGGTCGGCGACCGGCCGACCCGGCACGACCGCGGCAGCAGCCTTCGCCCAGACACGGTCCTGCACCGTCTCCGCCGTCTCGAGGATGATGCGCCCCTCTTCGACGCGCCCGACGAGCCGGGAGTTGGGCTGAACCCGGGCAAGGTCGCGGGCAGCCTTGGGCAGCGCGATCCTGCCCTTGGCGTCCACGTGGAACCCGACGATGTTCATGTACTCCACTGTGCCAGACAGGTGGGACTAAGGCAATGAAGTGGGTCGCGTCGATGGTCGGCCCACTCAAGTTTGCTCCTGTGGAAGGGACGCGGCCCGCGCGCGCCCCGTTCCGGCGCCCAGGTACGCCGAAGGCCCGCCCTCGACCGACGAGGAACGGGCCTTCTGTGGTTGCGGACGACTCTCCTGCGTGCGTCCCGCCGGCCAGGCTCGAGCGTCGTCCCCGGGGGATGTACAGCGACGGCAGCGGACCGTCGTCATCGGGCGTCCAGGCGGCGTGGGGCTGCTTCGCGTCGAGGGCGGCGACCCTGCGTAGCTGCTGCGCGAACCGGGTGTCGCGGGTCGATCAGCGCGTCGGCGGCGGCCGTCGTACTCCGGTGTGCGGTGGTCATGGTGGTGGCTCCGGAGGGGATCGTCGTCTCAGCCCTGCAGGGCGAAGCCGCCGGTCCAGGAGGTCTTCCCGGCGGCAGCGAGGGTGATCTGCAAGAACCCGAGCGCCTCGAGCTCGCGGGCGCGACGCAGCGCGCCGGCGTCGACCGCCCGCAGGCCACCGGCGGTGACGACCTCGGCGAGCTGTGCCTTCGCCTCGGCGTCGTCGCCGGCGGTGAGCACCGTGGTCGGCTGGTCACCGACGGTGCCGGCGGCCAGGGTGGCGCCGAAGGTGGTGTTGAACGCCTTCAGCACCCGCGAGGCCGGCAGCGCGGCCGCGATCTCGGAGGCGGCCGAGGAGTCGGCGGGCACGACGAGGGAGTCGAAGGTCTCGAAGTTCAGCGGATTGGTGATGTCGACGAGCACCTTCCCCGCGAGCTGGTCGGCGCGCTGCGTCAGCACCTCAGCGACGGCGGGGTAGGGCACCGCCAGCACGACGATGTCGCCGATGACGGGCTTGTCGGTGTCGGAGCTGTCGAATAGCTCGACGGTGTGGCCAGCCTTCTCCACGATGCTGGCGATGGCCGGGCCCATGTTGCCCTTGCTGAGGATGCTGATGGTCGTCATGGCGCTCTCCTTGCTGTCTGCTCAACCACTTTGGTTGTCGCTACAACTCCAACCGTAGCGCGGAAATTGTTCCCACAACCTTTTGCGGGCACCCTTTCCGTCATGGAGGCGAAGTGGCTGTCCGAGGAGGAGCTCGAGGCGTGGATGCGGCTGGCGGCCGTGCTGGAGCTGCTGCCCGGGGTGCTCGACTCCCAGCTGCGCCGGGACGCAGACCTGACGCACTTCGAGTACTACGTGCTCGCGATGCTCTCAGAAACTCCGGGCAGGACCCTGCGGATGACCGCGCTGGCTGCGCGGACCAACGCGACGTTGCCCCGACTCTCCCACGTGGTCCGGCGGCTGGCTGACCGCGGGCTGGTTGAGCGGTTCCCGTGCCCGGAGGACGGCCGGGCCACCAACGTCCGGCTCACCGCCACCGGGTGGGCGAAGGTGCGAGAGTCCGCCCCCGGGCATGTCGCGAACGTCCGCCAGCACGTCATCGACGCCCTGACCCCGGAGCAGGTGGGCCAACTGGCCGCGATCGCGCAAGCACTGCTGACGCGACTGGACCCGGACGGGGCCATGACCCCCATCAACCGCCACCAACGGATCTCAGAGGCGCCACATGCGCAGTAGCACCCCGCCCACCACGAGCCGCGTGGCGGACGCCGCTCGGCTCCGTGTCGTACCCGCCCGGCCTGGCGTCAAGCCCGAGGGAACACCAAGGTGCCAGAACTCCATTCTGGGTTCTCGACACGCAGCGGACGGGCATGATGCGCCCATGGCGAAGTTTCTCGGTGCGTTGGGCGCTGCCCTCTCGACGGGTATGGATCGGGTAACCCCGGCGCGGGTCTACCTGGCCTTCACCATCAGCGCACTAATCGTCTTGCACGGATTGGCTCCTGACGCCTTCCTGGTCGACGGCGTGACCGTGGGGCTCCTTGGTGTCCTCGTGATTGTGGTGCTGGTCCCGCTTCTCAGTTCCGCAACCCTGCCCGGCGGGGGCGGACTCAACTTCCGAGAGGACCTTGACCGCCTGCAGAAGGAAAGTGAGCAAGCGGCGCACGACCAACTCAAAGCCACGCCGAGCGAGGAGGAGGGCAGCGGGTCGGAGTCGGCTACGTCCGAAGGCGGCACCCTTCTCCGCGCCGAGGACTCCATCGACGCGATGGTGGACGAGATCCTGAGCGAAGCGGCGAGGTCTCCGCGAGTCGGCCTGATGATCCTGAGTGCTGAATTGGAAAGGGCCGTTCGTCGACTTCTCTTGGCGAGTGGGTGGGGCGACGGGCGGACTGTTCGGTCACTGCAGAGTGGGATCGATCGGTTGGTCGAACTTGGCTTGCTGACCAAGAGCGCTGCCAGCGCGCTCAGGATCTTCAGCAGGGTGCGTAACGAAATCGTTCATGGCGCTCGAGCGGCTTCGGACGACGAGGTGCTGCGGGCGTTGGACGCCGCGATCCCTCTCCTGCGAGCGGTGGCAGCCATCCCTCGTGAGCGTCACGTCGTGGCATGCGAGCCCGTCACCGTGTTTTCTGATGAGGCAGCGACTTCTCCCATTCCGGGGGTCAAGGGGCTGATTCTCACGACCACGAGTCCGGGCACCGCGCTGACGAGTCGCCGGATATATCCCACCACGCGGGACGGATACGTAGTCGGCAAGGACGTTTCCTGGGCTTGGGGTGAGGCATCCTGGGGCGAGGCTTGGTATCGCGACCCCGAAACCGCCGAAGTTCTGCACGCTTGGACCGGAGCACGGGAGTTTATCGGCCATCACCTGGACTAGCACCTGCGCGGTGAGGCCCGAGACTTAGCGGTAGTACGCACCCGCGTCTCACGAGTCGCGGACACCGTCGCAGAGATGTTGGAACTGCGCCACAAGTACGCGGCGCAAGGCCTCACACTCGCACAGCAGGACGATGCCCTCCGCCAGCCACGACGGGCGCCCCGCGCCGCCTGCACCGCGAGTTGGACGAGGCGGTGCTAGCCGCATTACGAGTCCAACCCGGAGGAAGACCTGTTCGCTCGATTGCTCGCCTTGAACGTCGCGTGTCACGACGACCTAGCGAACGTCCGCGGGCCCGGTGGTCGTCGCGACCTAGAAGGTGCCCCCACATCGGACTACATGCTGATCGTTCCCGGGCCTTCTCGTAGCGCTACCCAACCCCTACGCCCCAGCGCGGAATCGGACACCGGTGGGACGGCTGCGTCTCACTGCATGTCATCGGCCGGGGCGAGCAGGTCCACCTCTCCCGGCCGGATATCCAATGGACGCCCTTCGCGCTCCAACAGGGCGATTTGCTTGGCCTCCGGCGACAGGCAGTAGCGCGTGATCACGTCCTCGTCCTCGAACTCGATGAAGACATACTCGCCCTCGAAGTGGACGCGCCTCGCGCCCGGCGTCTGCTCCAGAATCGCGCTCTCCAGAATCTTGCTCACGGGCCGCACCCTATGCGGCTGAACTGTTGCCGCGGTCTCGATCCGAAGTGACACGTGGCGACCACAGGTGCTGCCGGAACTCTTGACCGATCCGCGGACCAGCCCGGGTCGCATCCCGGCTGGCCCGTGGACTGGTGCCCTGCACCTCCAGACGTTGGGGGTAACAACCAACCCCGTAAATCGAAGGTGCAGGAGATGGAGATCGAGACCGTGGGCGACCTGCTGGAAGCCCTGTCCGAGTTCGATGCGGGGATGCCGCTCGCGGTGGCACAGCAGCCGTCGTGGCCGCTGGCGGCGGTGCCTGTTGCGGTGTCTGAGTGGTCTGGCCGGGTCGGCTGGCTACCCGCGAGGCCGAGGTGGACGGGTCGCCGTATGCGCCGGATGAGGCGTGGGACGGAGCCTCCCGTGGCTGACAGGCGGCAGTGGATATTGGGCCCCTATGACGGCCGGGGGGTGCTGTCCGCGTTCCGGAAGAGCGTGGTGCTCGCGGATCTGGACGGCGCGGTGTACTGGGCGCACGTCATGCTGACCTTCGGCGGGAAGGGTGGTCAGCGGCTGCTGGCGCGGCAGGCGTGGATCGTGGCCGCGGAGGTGGTGTGATCCGATGGCGACCCTCAGGGCCGCTTCGGTGCACGGGATGGCCGGGACCGTGTCGGAGAGCGACCACCTGTACCAGTTGGTGGCCCATCTGGTGGAGGCCCCGAAGTGGTGGGAGACCGAGGGCGGGGCGGGAACTGGAGGAGGGCGATCGGTGACCTGAAGGATCCAGAGCGGCGACGCCAGGTCCCGTCATACGCGAAGTATCGGCACACCCGGGCCGGGTGGGAGGCGTTCCGGCGCACTGGCCGTTGGGACGACCGGTTCTCGGGTGACGACCGAGGCCGGACGAAGACCCTGCACCTGTGGCTGCGGGACGGCCGGTTGTCTGCGGACGCGGTGTTGGACGACCGCGACCCGGAGTTCGGGGCCCGGTGGCAGCGGCTGCTGGATCTTCAGGCAGCGTCTCTCCCTGATCCTCAGGTGATGAGCCGGGCGACTCGACGCTGTTCGAGGGTGACGAGTTGTGACCGGGCGGGTGCTGGCGTACATGAGGGTGTCCACCGCCGAGCAGGCCGACTCGGGCGCCGGTCTGGCCGCGCAACGGGCTGCCATCGAGCGGGAGTCGGCACACCGTGGCTGGTCCGACGTCCAGTGGTTCGAGGACGGCGGCTACTCCGGCGGCAGCCTCGACCGGCCAGAGATGGGGCGGCTGATCGCGGAGATCCGGGGCGGCGACGTGCTGGTCACCGCGAAGGTGGACCGGCTGTCACGGTCGCTGGTCGACTTCGCGCTGCTCGTGGAGCGGTCCCAGCGCGAGCGGTGGTCGATCGTGACACTGGATCTCGGCCTCGACCTGTCCACTCCGCAGGGCGAGTTCGTGGCGTCGATCCTCGCTGCGTTCGCCCGGATGGAGCGGCGTCTGATCGGTCAGCGGACCCGGGACGCGATGCAGGCGAAGAAGGCCGCTGGGACACGGTTCGGGCGGTCGTCGCGGATCCCTGCGGATGTTCAGGAGTGGGTGGAGGCACTGCACGCGGCGCTGGTCGATGCGCCGGATCGCGTCGGTGTTGAGCGAGGAGGGCATCCCGACGGCTGATTCCCTATCGGGGATCGGGGCGTCAAGAGGCTGCTTGTTTGACGTCTCGGAGGTCCGGGCTGAGGATCGTTGGTGGGGAAGGTCGCCTCGTGTGCCGACTGCCGTTGGGTGTCTGGCTTTGCCTGCCTCGTAGGGGCTTGGTGAGGGGCCTTCCCCACCTTCTTGCTTCGACGGCGTCGACGGACTTCGGATGGCACGGTCCACTGCTCGCGGATGATGCGCTCGGCTTCGTTGCGGGTCACCGGGGTGCGGTCGGTGTCGCAGATCACGTAGGGCATGCCGCGGCGCATGACCGCCCAGGTCCGTTCGGCGAGGTGGCCGGCGACTACGCAGAGTGGCTTGAGGTGGTCGGCGCCACGCTCGACCATCTGCTGGTAGTAGATCCGGGCGAGCTGCGGATCCTGTTTGTGGGCGTGGTCGGCGGCGCGGATCAACGTCGCCCAGAGCAGGCTGGACCCGGCCTTGCTCATCGGCTGGGCCTTGCGGTCGGGTTCAAGTGCGCGCCGCTAGGGAACCGGCTGGGGTCGCCGATCGCGGCGGCCAGGACCGGGCCGCTGACCTCGGCGACCCCGGGCAGCGACCGGGCGAGCTGTCCGACGTCGACCCACCGGTAGGCATCCTCGCGGGCGGCCGCATGCTCGGCCAGTCGCTGTTGGACCGCGCGCAGCAGGGTGACCTCGGTGGCGACCTCGGCGGCCAGGTCAGTCCAGGCGATCGCGGGATGGTCGCTGTAGAGCTCGACCGCGGCCGCGGCGGCCGCCCGCCACTGCTCGGCCCGCTCGGCGCCCTGGTGATTGTTGGAGGCCTTGACGATGACCGCGGTCAATCGGGCCCGTCCGGTCTTCAGCAGTGCCCGCGGGTCGGCCCACCGCCGGAGCACGGCCAGGTCCGCCAGCCCCAGGTCGCCGGTGAGCGGGGTCATCGGCATCAGCTGCCGGACCAGATCCTGATCGAGCACATGGCCGGGAAAGGCCCGGACGACCTGCTGTTCACGGCCCCGAACGGCGGCCCGCTGCGGAACACGAACTTCCGGCGTCGCACGTGGAACCGGGCCGTGGCAGCGGCTGGCGTGCCGGACCTGACCCCGCACGGGCTGCGGCACACCGCGGCGAGCCTCGCGGTGGACTCCGGGGCGAACGTGAAGGCCGTGCACGGATGCTGGGGCACTCGTCCGCGGCCATGACCCTTGACGTGTACGCGGACCTCTTCGATGAATCTCTTGACCAAGTGGCCGATAGGCTCGACGCGGCGTATTCGGCGTCTGCTGTGGCCTCAACTGGCCTGACGTGGCCTCGACGGTCGTGGATATCAAGGCCGCGGGCGGTGAATAGCCGTTCTGACCTGCGGTTTCGCTTGGAGCCGCCTGTCGGAATCGAACCGACGACCTATTCATTACGAGTGAATCGCTCTACCGACTGAGCTAAGGCGGCGCGGTCCCGTGCGGACCGACCGGCAGTGTAGCCAACCCGTCGACCTGCGCAT
>JALYMZ010000114.1 GCA_030773435.1 Actinomycetota bacterium
GGGTACGACGGCCTGGCTGGCGCCCGCGGGCCGCCGCCGGGCGGCGAGCACCACCACCAGGGCGGCCAGCTCCTCCGGAGACGGCCGTCCCTTCACGACCCGCACCAGCGGCGCGGCGTCGACCTCGCCGTGGCCGGTCACAGCGGGATGTTCCCGTGCTTCTTCGGCGGCAGCGTCTCGCGCTTGGCGCGCAGCAGCCGCAGGGACCGCACGATCTCGACCCGGGTCTCGTGCGGCGCGATCACCGCGTCCACGTAGCCCCGTTCCGCGGCGACGTAAGGGTTGGCCAGGGTGTCCTCGTACTCGGTGATGAGCTCGGCGCGGCGCGCGTCGGGATCCTCGGCGGTGGCCAGCTCGTTGCGGTACAGGATGTTCACCGCTCCCTGCGCGCCCATCACCGCGATCTGCGCGGTGGGCCAGGCGACGTTGACGTCGGCGCCGAGGTGCTTGGACCCCATGACGTCGTAGGCACCGCCGTACGCCTTGCGGGTGATCACCGTGACCAGCGGCACGGTCGCCTCGGCGTAGGCGTAGATCAGCTTCGCCCCGCGGCGGATGATGCCGTTCCACTCCTGCCCGGTGCCCGGCAGGAATCCCGGCACGTCGACGAAGGTCAGCACCGGGATGTTGAACGC
This sequence comes from Actinomycetota bacterium, assembly GCA_030773435.1. Taxonomy (GTDB): domain Bacteria; phylum Actinomycetota; class Actinomycetes; order Propionibacteriales; family Nocardioidaceae; genus JALYMZ01. The sequence goes on from JALYMZ010000114.1 coordinate 636, forward strand.
GTCGCAGGTCCGCACGAACCGGGCGGCCTTCTCCGAGGCGTCGATGTCGAGGGTGCCGGCCAGCTGCAGCGGCTGGTTGGCCACCACGCCGACCGAGTGCCCCTCGACCCGGCCGAAGCCGACCACGATGTTGGGCGCGAACAGCGCCTGCACCTCGAGGAACTCCGCGTCGTCGAGCACCGCCTCGACGACGCGGTGCATGTCGTAGGGCTGGTTCGGCGAGTCCGGGATGAGCCGGTCCAGCACGCGGTCGTCGTCGGTCACCTCCAGCACCGCCTCCTCGGCGAACGCGGGCGGGTCCTCGAGGTTGTTCTGCGGCAGGTAGGACAGCAGCGCCTTGACGTACTCGAGCGCGTCCTTCTCGTCGCTGGCCAGGTAGTGCGCGTTGCCGCTCTTGGTGTTGTGGGTGCGGGCGCCGCCCAGCTCCTCGAACGTTACGTCCTCACCGGTGACGGTCTTGATCACGTCCGGCCCGGTGATGAACATGTGCGAGGTCTGGTCGACCATCACGGTGAAGTCGGTGACCGCGGGGGAGTAGACGTGGCCGCCGGCGCAGGCGCCCATGATCAGCGAGATCTGCGGCACGACGCCGGAGGCGTGCACGTTGCGGCGGAAGATCTCGCCGTACAGACCCAGCGAGACCACGCCCTCCTGGATGCGTGCGCCGGCGCCTTCGTTGATGCCGATGATCGGGGCGCCGGTCTTCGTCGCGAGGTCCATGACCTTGCAGATCTTCTCGCCGTAGACCTGGCCGAGGCTGCCGCCGAAGACGGTGAAGTCCTGGGCGAAGACGCACACCTGCCGGCCCTCGACGGTGCCGTAACCGGTCACCACGCCGTCGCCGTACGGGCGGTTCTTCTCCATGCCGAAGTTCGTGCTGCGGTGACGCGCCAGCTCGTCCAGCTCGACGAACGAGCCGTCGTCGAGTAGCTGGTCGACCCGCTCCCGGGCGGTGAGCTTGCCGCGGGCGTGCTGCTTCTCCACCGCCCGGGCGGAGCCGGCGTGCACCGCCTCGTCCAGCCGCCGCTCCAGGTCGGCGAGCTTGCCGGCGGTGGTGTGGATGTCCAGCGGCTCGGTCACGGCAGGTCAGCGTAGCCGTCGGCGCCGCTGGCGTGGCCTCCGTGGAGCGCTGGGCGGCGGTCAGTCCGGCGCCAGCGCCGAGCTGTCGACCGGCGTCCAGGGGCGGCGCCGGATCTCCCGCGACTCCCGCCATCCGCGTAGCAGGGCGGGCGTGCCGCGCAGCGTGTGCTCGACGTACAGCAGGCGCAGCTCCTCCTTGAGGAACGTCAGCGCGGTTCCGACGCCGAAGCCGACCGCATGGTAGGTGCCGAGGTGGCGCAGGTAGTGCGCGAGGTAACCGCGGTTGCGCATGACGTGGAAGCGGAACAGGTCGGAGGCGTCGTTGAGGTGGCGTACGGCGAGGGAGACCTGCCGCTGCCGGCGCTGGCGCCGCAGGGAGAAGTGGTCGACGTACACGACCTTGCTGACCCGCGACGCGACGAGGGCGTAGACGGCGTCGTCCCAGGTGATGAAGAAGCGCGGGTCCGGAGGCCCGATCCGGGCGACCACCTCCCGGCTGACCAGCATGCCCTCGAACACCCCGGAGTTGGTCTCGAACACCTGCCTGCCGGCGGCGAACGGGTCGCGCAGGTACGGCAGCGGGATGCCGAGGAACTCGTTGATGCGGGGCTGCCAGAAGAACGGCCCGCCGTGGAAGTCGATACGGCGGCCGTGGATGCAGCCGGCGTCAGCGGTGAACCGCAGGAGGCCGGCCAGCCCGTCCGGCAGCGCGGTGACGTCGTCGTCCATGAGCCAGAACCAGTCGTGGCCGTCGAGGTAGGCGCGGCGCACGCCGGCGTAGAACCCGCCGGAGCCGCCGGAGTTCACGTCGAGCCGCAGGTGGCGGATGAGGGGCTCCTCGGCGAACCGGTCACCGAGCAGGTCGGCGGTGCCGTCGGTGCTGGCGTTGTCGACGACGTAGATCGCGTCCGGGCGCCTGGTCTGGGCGAGCAGCGACGACAGCAGCGCGGCCAGGTAGTCCTTCCGGTTGTGCGTCACGACGACGACCGCGACCGACCCGTGCTGGTCGGGGGGGCTCGGCACGCGGTTCTCCATCGGCTTGCTGGCGGCTTGCTCATGGCGGGCGACCCTGCACTGTAGCGCCGCCCCCGTGCGGCTGGACCACGCCGACGCGCGGATCGACCTAGCCTGGACGGGTGACGTCGCGGTACGCCGACCTGGACCGCCCACCCTTGGACGCGGAGGCCCTGCGACGAGCCGTGACCGGCAGCACCCGCTGGCGTGAGGTTGTGGTGCGTGACGAGGTGGTGTCCACCAATGCCGAGGTGGCCGAGCTGGCCCGCGCCGGTGCGGCCGAGGGCGTGGTCGTCGTCGCGGAGCACCAGAGCGGCGGCCGGGGTCGGCTGGGTCGGTCGTGGCAGGCGCCGCCACGCTCGGGGCTGACCGTCTCGGTGCTGCTGCGGCCGGAGGCGGTGCCGACCTCCCGCTGGCCGTGGCTGGGCCTGTTGGCCGGAGTGGCGGTGGCCGAGGCGGTCCGCCGGTGCGCCGACGTCGACGCGGTGCTGAAGTGGCCCAACGACGTCCTCGTCGGCGAGGAGAAGCTGGCCGGCATCCTGCTGGAGCGGGTGGAGCACGACCGCCGCGCCGCCGCGGTCGTCGGTGTCGGCCTCAACGTGACGCTGCGCCCGCAAGAGGTGCCGGCCGGCGTGGCCGCGACCTCGCTGGCGCGGGCCGGGGGGAGCACCACCGACCGGGCCGTGGTGCTGCGTGAGGTGCTGCGGGTCCTCGACCAGCTGTACGGCGCCTGGGTCTTCGAGCGCGGGCGCGCCGACACCGGGCTCGCCGAGTCGTACCGGCGCCGCTGCTCCACGCTCGGCCGGCGGGTGCGGGTGCAGCTCGCGGCCGGCGCGGCGATCACCGGGGTGGCGCGCCGGGTCGACGAGGACGGGCGACTGGTGCTCGCCGCACCCTCCGGCGAGGATCTCCTCGACGCCGAGGAGATGGTGGTGGGCGCCGGCGACGTGGTCCACCTGCGCGACGCATGACCCAGACGTGTGTCAGGGCGTCGCGGTCGCCCGCGCTGCCGCGGGTTCCCCGACCGGTTGCAGCAGGCCGGCGCCGAGGGACAGCGCCGCCCACCCGACGCGGTCCACGAAGCCGTGGAAAACGGTGCTCGAGTCCCTCCGTCCGACCACCGTTTGCCAGGGAACCGTGGATCCGGTGCTCGGGCTGCCGGGTGGCAGTTTTCGGTCAAGGCTCGAGGCCAGGAGCGCCGTACGCCGGCGTCGTGACGCGGTCCGGGCGGGGACGGTGAGGGGGACCGGATGGGAATCTTGGCCGGGTGCACGACACCGGCGAGTGCGGTCGGTGACCAGCCGGAAGCACTTCGTCACAGGAACTTCGAACAGTTCACGCAAAGCCCGAGCAGGCGGCGGGATGCCCACCTAACCTGAGCCTTGATTTCGTCCAGACGGGTGACCGCTGTCGAAGGATGCCCATGATCAAGGCGCAAGGGGTCGAGCTCGACCCGAGGTCGCGTCAGGCGCGGCTGCACGGCCGGATCCTGCAGCTGAGCGCCAAGGAGTTCGACCTGCTGCACACGCTGATCCGCAACGCCGGTTACGTCGTCACGCGCGAGGAGCTCATGCGTGAGGTGTGGCAGACCACGTTCTGGACGTCGACGAAGACCATCGACGTCCACGTCGGCTGGCTGCGCCGCAAGCTCGGCGACGACCCCCGCCGGCCGCGGCTGATCACCACCGTCCGCGGGCACGGCCTGCGGTTCGAACGCGGCGCCGCCTGACCGCCCGGCCACGGTTCACCAGGAACACGAAGCGGCGGTAGGACCAGAACCGGAACGCTGTCCCCAGCGCCAGCCCGACCACGTTCGCCGACACGTTGTCGGCGAGCACGCTGGTGAGGCCGAGCAGGTGGTGGGACACGAAGAGGCAGCCCACCGCGATGAGCATGCCGACCCCGTTGAGGACGAAGAACAGCGCGTACTCGCGGGTCAGCCCCCGCCGCGCCCCGTGCCGCCAGGTCCAGTGCCGGTGGCCCAGATACGTGACGATTGTCGCCACGCACACCGAGAGCGCCTTGGCCACGACCGGATGCTCGTGCAGCGGCCCGGGCCAGCCGCCCCCGTCGTACCGCAGCAGGTTGAAGACGGCGACGTCGACGACGTAGCCGACCGACCCCACCACGCCGAACTTCGCCAGCTCGGGGGGCAGGAGCGGCCACGGCACGCAAGCGAGCCTAACCAGCGCGCGCGGCTACCCTCGCTCGCGTGAGGACGCCGGTGGTGGGAGTCGTCGGGGGAGGCCAGCTGGCCCGGATGACGCAGCAGGCCGCGATCGCGCTCGGTGTCCCGCTGCGGCTGCTCGCCGAGGGCCCGGACGTCTCCGCCGCGCAGGTGGTGCCCGACACGGCGGTCGGCGACTACCGCGACCTGGCGACGCTGCGGGCGCTCGCGGCCGGCTGCACCGTGGTGACCCTGGACCACGAGCACGTGCCGACTGAGCACCTGCGGGCGCTGCAGGCCGACGGCGTGCTCTGCCGCCCGGGCCCCGCCGCGCTGGTGCACGCGCAGGACAAGGCGGTGATGCGCCGCCGGCTCGCCGAGCTGGGCGTGCCGGTCCCGCGGCACCGGAGCGTCACCAGCGTCGCCGAGGTGGCCGACTTCGCGGCCACGGTCGGCGGGTGGCCGGTGGTGCTCAAGACCGTGCGCGGGGGGTACGACGGCAAGGGCGTGTGGGTGGTGTCGTCGCCGGCGCAGGCCCAGCCGGTCGTGGACACCGGCCGCCAGCTGCTGGTCGAGGAACGGGTTTGCTTCGCCCGCGAGCTGTCCGCGCTGGTCGCCCGGGCGCCGTCCGGGCAGTGTGCGGTCTACCCGGTGGTGGAGTCGGTGCAGCGGGACGGCATCTGCGTGGAGGTCGTCGCTCCGGCACCCGGCCTGGCGGAGGGGGTCTCGGCCGCGGCCCAGCAGCTGGCGCTGCGGGTCGCCGGGGAGCTGGACGTGACCGGCGTGCTCGCCGTGGAGCTGTTCGAGACCGCCGACGGCGGGGTGCTCGTCAACGAGCTGGCGATGCGGCCGCACAACACCGGGCACTGGAGCATCGACGGCGCCGTCACCTCGCAGTTCGAGAACCACCTGCGCGCGGTGCTGGACCTGCCCCTGGGGTCCACTGCCGCGCGGCAGCCCTGGACGGTGATGGTGAACGTCCTCGGCGGTGCGGTCGGCGACCTGCACGACGGTCTGCTGCACGTGCTCGCCCGCGACCCCGCGTTGCGGGTGCACCTGTACGGCAAGGAGGTCCGGCCCGGGCGCAAGGTCGGGCACGTGACGGCGTACGGCGACGACCTGGACGACGTGCGGGCGCGCGCCCGGCATGCGGCAGCATGGCTGCGTGGAGACCTCGATGGGTGAGCCGCGGGTCGGCATCGTGATGGGGTCCGACTCGGACTGGCCGACGATGCAGGGCGCCGCCGAGGCGCTGCGCGAGTTCGAGGTCGGGTTCGAGGCCGACGTGGTCTCCGCGCACCGGATGCCGCGGGAGATGCTCAGGTACGGCGAGCAGGCCGCGGGCCGTGGGCTGCGGGTGCTGGTCGCGGGAGCCGGTGGCGCCGCGCACCTGCCCGGGATGCTCGCCGCGGTCACCCCGCTGCCCGTGATCGGGGTGCCGGTCCCGCTGGCTCACCTGGACGGGCTGGACTCGCTGCTGTCGATCGTGCAGATGCCGGCCGGCGTCCCGGTCGCCACGGTGGCCGTCGGCAACGCGCACAACGCCGGCCTGCTGGCGGTGCGCATCCTCGCGGCGAGCGACGAGGAGCTGCGGGCGCGGATGCAGCGGTTCCAGCAGTCGCTGGCCGAGCAGGCCCGGGCCAAGGGTACGGCGGTGCGCGATGCCGCCGCCGGCGCCCCACGGGTGGGCTTCGGCCGCTGACGACCCGCCCCGGCGTCGTCAGGCCGGCGGACCGTACATCGGCCACTCGATGACCGGGCAGCGGTCCATCACCATGTCGACGCCGGCGGCCGCCGTACGCGCGAAGGCGTCGCGGTCGACGACCCCGAGCTGGAACCACACCGCCTTGGCACCGATCGCGACCGCCTGGCCGGCGAACGCACCGGCCGCATCGGCGCGCCGGAACACGTCGACGCAGTCGACGGGGAAGGGGATCTCCGCCAGGGCGCGGTAACCGGGCTCGCCGAGCACCGTGGCGGCGTCCGGATGCACCGGCACGATCCGCTTGCCGTGGTGCTGCAGGAACTCCGCGACCCGGAACGCCGGGCGGAACGGGTTGTCCCCGAGCCCGACGACCGCCCAGGTCTCGCATTCGCTGAGGATCCAGCGGATCGTCTCCGCCTCCGTCCGCCGCGTCCCGATGCCGCCCACAGCGACAGCATGCCCACCGGCTGGCTCGCCCACTCTCGGCAGGCCGCGGGTGAACTGCTGCGGTCAGACCGCTGGCTCCGGGGAACACGACCGCAGCCCCCGCCGCAGGACCCCGGCCGCCGTTACCGACGCGTACGATTCGGGTCGTGGACGCACCGCCCCTGTTCGCGCTGCCGGAGGAGCACCGCGCCGTACGCGCCGCGGTGCGAGCGGTGTGCGCGGACAAGGTCGCCGCCACCGCGGCCGACACCGACGAGCGGGGCGAGTTCCCGCAGCAGGCCTACGACGCGCTGCGCGCTTCGGACTTCCACGCGCCGCACATCCCCGAGGAGTACGGGGGCGCGGGTGCGGACGCCGTCGCCACGTGCCTGGTGATCGAGGAGATCGCCCGGGTGTGCACCGCGTCGTCGCTGATCCCGGCGGTGAACAAGCTCGGCACCATGCCGCTGCTGCTGGCCGGCTCCGCCGAGCTGCAGCGGCGCTACCTCCCGGCAGTGGCCAGCGGGGAGGCGATGTTCTCCTACTGCCTGTCCGAGCCGGAGGCGGGCAGCGACGCGGCCAGCATGCGCACCCGGGCCGCCCGCCAGGGCGACGGCTTCGTCCTCAACGGGGTCAAGCGCTGGATCAGCAACGCCGGCGTCTCGCAGTTCTACACCGTCTTCGCCGTCACCGACCCCGACGCGGGTACGGCGGGCATCTCGGCGTTCGTGGTGCGCAAGGACGACTCGGGGGTGTCCTTCGGGGCGCCGGAGAAGAAGCTGGGCATCCGCGGCTCACCGACCCGTGAGGTCTACCTCGACGACGTCCACGTCGGCACGGACCGGATGATCGGCGCGGAGGGCACCGGCTTCGCCACCGCGATGCAGACCCTGGACCACACCCGGGTCACCATCGCGGCGCAGGCGGTCGGCATCGCCCAGGGGGCGCTGGACTACGCCCTCGGCTACGCCGCCGAGAGGCAGCAGTTCGGCCGGCCGATCGCGGACTTCCAGGGGCTGCAGTTCCTGCTCGCCGACATGGGCATGAAGGTCGAGGCGGCCCGCCAGCTCACCTACGCCGCCGCCGGGCGGTCGGAGCGCGGCGACGCCGACCTGGCATTCTTCGGGGCCGCCGCCAAGTGCTTCGCCTCCGACGTCGCCATGGCGGTGACGACCGACGCGGTGCAGGTGCTCGGCGGCTACGGCTACACCCGCGACTATCCGGTCGAGCGGATGATGCGGGACGCCAAGATCACTCAGATCTACGAGGGCACCAACGAGATCCAGCGCGTCGTCGTCGCCCGCCAGCTGCTGAAGGGCGTCCAGAGCCGGCTCTGACGCTGCCGGCGCACCGGGACATCGGTCACCGCGGCAGGCCGTCGCGGGTGCAGAGGTCGCGGCTGATGTCACCGGTGTCGTCCTGCCGGATCAGCTCGAACAGCTCCTCGGCGCGCGCCTCGTCCCAGTGCACCGCGAGGTCGACGATCGGGACCGTGCAGGTGAGCCCGTCGTCCCCGGTCACCTTCCGCATCGCCCACGCGAACCGGGCCAGGTCGAACGGCCCCACGTCCTCGCCGATGCGGATCGCGTCGGCGCCCGAGCCGGCGGTGCGGACGTAGCGCACGGGGTTGAGCACCGTCCACGGCGACGCCGCCTTGCCCGCGACCTTCCCGACCACCTCCCGCTGCCGGCGCGCCCGGTCGATGTCGCCGCCGGCGGAGACGTAGCGGGACCGCACGTAGCCCAGCGCGGTAGCGCCGTCCGCCTCCTGGCAGCCCTGCTCGATGTCGAGCCCGGCCCGCGGGTCCCGCATCGCCGTACGCGGACAGATCTCGATCCCGCCGACCGCGTCCACCACGCCGACGAAACCGCCGAAGCCGATCTCGACGTAGTTGTCGACGCGCAGGCCGGTCTCCTGCTCCACGGTGCGCACCAGCAGGTCCGGACCGCCGTACGGGTAGGCCGCGTTGATCTTGTCCTCCCCGCGCCCGGGGATGTCCACGATCGAGTCGCGGGGCAGCGACAGCAGCAGCGTCGGGCCGCCGAAGCGCGGGGAGTGCAGCAGCAGGATCGTGTCGGTACGACGTCCCGCCGCGTCCCCCGTGGACAGCTGTCGCCGCTGCCGCGCGGTCAGGCCCTCCCGGCTGTCCGAGCCGACCAGCAGGTACGTCGACCCCGGGGTCGCCGCCGGCCGGTCACCGACCGGTTCGGCGTCGACCTGGCCGATGTGCGACCACGCCCAGATCGGCACCGCCACGAGGAACACCAACCACGCCCCCAGCACGACAAGCAGCACGCGCCCCCACCGGCGGCGGCGCCGTGGCGCTGGCACGGACAGAGCCGTCGGCCGCGGCTGCGC
>JALYMZ010000115.1 GCA_030773435.1 Actinomycetota bacterium
ATCATCGGCGCCTCGCGGCCGGAGCAGGTGAGCGAGAACGTCAAGGCCGTCGGTGTGCAGCTCGACGCGGAGGTGCTGAAGCGGATCGACGAGGTCCTCGACGGCCTGGTCGAGCGTGACCCCCGCAAGACCGTGTCACCGCCGGCTCGCGACTTCTCCTGACCCGGCCGTCGCGGCGGTCACCGGGTACGGCCGTCACCCACTGCCGCCCCCCGGGCCGTACGGGATCCACCGTTCCGTGGACAACGGTGGTCGAACCGGCAGTCCGGACCACCGTCTTCCCCGTGTTCGTGGAAAACGGTGGTCGCCGCGAGGTCGGACCCCGACACGCGACCGTGGCGGCAAACCCCACCTCGGCGTACCGCCCGACGCTGCGCCGCACTGGGACCGGCCGCAGCGGCACGGCACCAGGCCGGGCGGGGCTCAGGTGGGGTCGTGCAGGCTCATCGGGCCGTAGACGAGCCGCCCGTCCTCGAGCAGCGTGACCGCCTCGACGCCGCGGTCACGCAGGTCGCGCCAGGCCTCCCCCAACCACGACTCCGCGTCACTCTGCGCCGGGAAACCCTGGCCGGCGAGGTCCGGCAGCGCCACCTCGCCGCCCGCGCCGTCCTCGAACCGCCACGTCCACGCCATCCGCCGTCCCTTCAGCCCGGTGACTCCCGTCGGTGGTGTGGCGAGCCTAACGTGACCGCCCTCTGACGGGTCTCGGTACGCCGTGGGACGGTGTGCGCAGCACCACCGCCACGAGCAGGGGAAGCCGGTCGAAGTCCGGCGCTGACCCGCAACCGTAGGTCGCGAGCAGCCGCACCACGTCACTCGCGACGAGCCGGAACGCCTGCCGTGGTCGCGGCTCCATGTATCCGTCGAGGTCTGCGGAGCGGAGCCGGGTCGGCGACGCGCTGCGCGGCAGGGCGACGAGCGGTCCGGTTCGGCTTGCGGAACCGCTCACCAGAAGGAACCTGCACATGTCATCCGAGTACCGGCGTCCCGCCGTCCACTCCACCGTCGCCGCCTCCGTCGCCGCCACCGTCGCGATCCTGGCGGCGCTCATCGCCGTACCCGCCCCCGCGAAGGCGGCGGACGGCTTCCAGTACTGGGGCTACTACCACCTGCGGGACGGCGAGTGGCAGTTCGCCACCAAGGGCGCGAACGCCATCACCCCGAAGGACGGCGCTGTCGAGGGCTACCGCTTCGCGATCAGCACCGTCGACCAGGCCCGCCCGCCGCGGGTCGAGACGACGTTCGACGAGATCTGCGGGGGTACCGACGCCGCTGCAGGGCAGAAGCGCATCGGGATCGTGCTGGACTACGGCACCGCGGACGAGGCGCCGCAGGGCCGGCGGCTGCCGGAGTCGCGGCCGCAGGGCCACTGTGCGGTCGTGCCGGAGCGCTTCAGCACCCAGCAGGCGCTGGAGTCGGTCGCCGACCTCCGCATCCAGGATGGGTTGATCTGTGCCATCGACGGGTTCCCCGTCACCGGTTGCGGCGAGGAGGTCACCGACGTCGAGATCCCGGCGCAGGAGCCGACCCTGGCCCTACAGGTCGCCGACCACGCTGACGAGAGCAGCTCCGCCGCGGGGGATGGCAGCGCCGGTGACGGCGCCGCGGCGGCGACCGGCGGCAGCGTCCCGTGGTCGCTCGTCGCGGTGGCGGTGGTCCTCGTGGTCCTGGCCGCAGCCGCGGTCCTGCTGGCCCGGCGCCGCCGCGCCTGACCTCCGACCCCGGTCCTCGTCGCCGCCGTGCGCCCCGCCCATCTGCCGTCGTACCCCCGGACCCTGCACCCGGGCGCGTGGTGGCTGTGGGCGCTGGGGCTCGCAGCGGCGGCCAGCCGCACCACCAACCCCGCGATCCTGCTGCTCGTGCTCGCCGGCCGGGGCTTCGGCTTCGTACTCGGGGCGCTCACCGTGTTCGCCGGCGGCCTGGTGACCGGCGGGGTGGGGCCGTGGCTGCCGTTCCAGATGTTCGGGCTCGGTTGGGTGGGGTTCTTCGCCGGCTGCCTGCCCCGTGCCAGTGGTTCGCGCGAGGTGTGGCTGCTCGGTGGCTACGGCGTGGTGGCCGGGCTCGGGTACGGGATGCTGCTGAACCTGTGGTTCTGGCCGTTCGCGAGCTATGCGCCGGAGCTGACGTACGTCGCGGGTGCGCCGCTGGCGGAGAACCTGCACCGGTACCTGGTGTTCTGGCTGACCACGTCGCTGGGCTGGGACGTCCCGCGCGGCGTGCTGTCGCTGGTACTGATCCTGGTCGCCGGCCGTCCGGTGCTGCGAGCGCTGCGCCGCGGCGCGCGTCGGGCCGCCTTCGACGCGCCGGTGGAGTTCGACCCAGCCCCGCCCCGCCCGGCGTGACCCAGCCCCACCCCGCCCGGCGTGACCCGGCCCCGCGATTTGGCCTGCTAGCGACTCTTCTCGAGCCTCCCCAGGCGAAATGTCGATCGGGAAGACCCGAAATGGCCTGGGAAGCCGGAGCCGAAAACGGTGCGGCGAACCGCCGCCGACCCAGCGCGCGGCGCGGGGAGCCGACGAGCCGACCCGGCGACCCGCCGGCGGAGCCGACAGCGCCGTACGGCTCAGTCCCGCACACCACCGGAGACGAACGGTGGCCGGACCACGGCGAAGGTCTCCGCCCGGCCGCGTACGTCGATGCGCACCTCGTCGCCCTCGCCGACCGAGGCGTCCAGCAGCGCCAGCCCGATGCCGTGGCGCAGCGTCGGCGAGAACGTCCCCGAGGTCACCGAACCGACGACCACGCCGTCGGGTCGGGTCACCGCCATCTGCGGCCGCGGGATCCCGCGTCCGGTGGCGCGCAGGCCGCGCAGCAGCCGCGCCGGCCCGGCTTCGCGCTCGGCCATCAGCACCTCCCGCCCCCAGAACGCGTCCTTGCGCCAGCCGACCGCCCAGCCCAGCCGGGCCTGCACCGGCGTGATGTCGAGTGCGATGTCCTGCCCGTGCAGCGGGTAACCCATCTCGGTACGCAAGGTGTCCCGCGCGCCCAGCCCGCAGGCGCGGATCCGGTACGCCGATCCGGCCGCGAGGATCGCATCCCACACGGCGCCCGCGGCCTCCCACCGCAACACCAGCTCGTAGCCACGCTCGCCGGTGTACCCCGTGCGGCACACGGTGATCGGCTCCCCGAAGTGGACGGCCTCGACGAACGACATGTAGTCGTGGCCGCACGGCAGCCCCGCCGCCGCCAGCGTGTCGTCGCTGCACGGCCCCTGCACCGCCAGCACCGTGAAGTCCCGATGCCGGTCGGTCACGTCCACCCCCGCCGGAGCCGCGGCGCCCAGCCGGCGCGCCACCTCGGCGGTGTTCGCCGCGTTCGGCACCAGAAACACCTCGTCCGGCCCACGCAGGTACGCGATGAGGTCGTCGACGATGCCGCCGCTGGCGTCGTCGCAGCACAGCGTGTACTGCGCCTGCCCGGATGAGATGCGGGCCAGGTCGTTGGTGAGGCAGCCGTTGACGAAGGCGGTCGCGCCGGGGCCGGTCACCGACACCTTGCCGAGATGGCTGACGTCGAAGAGCCCCACAGACTCCCGCACCGCCGCATGCTCCTTCAGCACCCCGGCACCGGCGTACTCCAGCGGCATCTGCCAGCCGCCGAACTCGGCCAGCTTCGCGCCGAGCGCGGCGTGCCGCTCGTGCAGCGGCGACCGCAGCAGTGCCGTGTCGTCGACGACACCGGCTGGCACGGGGTCGGTCATGGCCGCGACGCTAGCGCAGTCGCACCTCGCTACGGTGGTGCGCGTGACCCCTACCGCCACCAGCACCCCCAGCAGCGCCTCCGCGACCACTGCGCCGACTCTAGAGCTGCGCAAGGCTGCCGCACCGAAGGTCCGCGCCGACGCCCTGGTGATCGGGGTCGTCAAACGCGGCAAGGAGGTCGAACCGGCACCCGGCGCGCACGAGGTCGTGGCCGCCTTGGGACGGTCCTTCCCGGCGATGCTCAAGGCGCTCGACGTCAAGGGCGGAGTCGGCGACCTCGCCAAGGTGCCGGGCGGTGACAAGGTCAAGGCCGACGTGGTGGTGCTCGTCGGCCTGGGCGACGCCGACGACCAGTCGCTGGAGTCGTTGCGCCGTGCCACCGGCTCGGCGGTGCGCGCCCTCGCCGGCCAGCGCTCTGCCGCACTGTCGCTGCCGGCCGAGACACCGGAGCAGCTGCGAGCGATCGCCGAGGCGGTGCTGCTCGGCGCGTACTCCTACACCCGCTACCTGACCGGTGACCAGCGGCCGCCGGTCGCCACGGCGGTGATCCTCACCGAGCTGGCCCGCGACAAGGCCGCACAGCGCGAGATCGACACCGCCGCGGTGGTGGGTCGCGCCGTCAACGCAGCCCGTGACTGGGTCAACACCCCCGCGAACGACCTGCCCCCGGCGGTGTTCGCCGACGAGGTGGCGGCCCGCGCCAAAGGCACAGCCGTGAGCGTCGAGGTGCTCGACGAGAAGCAGCTGGAGGAAAAGGGGTACGGCGGCATTCTCGGCGTGGGCCGCGGCTCCACCAACCCACCGCGCCTGGTGACGCTGACCTACCGGCCGCGCAAGCCCGCCACCCGGCTGGCCTTCGTCGGCAAGGGCATCACGTTCGACTCCGGTGGGCTGTCGATCAAGCCAGCCGCCAGCATGACGACGATGAAGTGCGACATGGCCGGCGCCGCCGCGGTCGCCGCGGCGGTGTTCGCCATTGCCGAGCTGCGCCTCCCCGTGCAGGTCACCGGATACGCCGCGCTCGCCGAGAACATGCCGTCGGGCAACGCCACGCGACCCGGTGACGTCCTGACGATGTACGGCGGCAAGACGGTCGAGGTGCTCAACACCGACGCCGAGGGCCGGCTCGTACTGGCCGACGCTCTGGTCACAGCAGGCGAGCAGGATCCCGACCTCGTCGTCGACGTCGCCACCCTCACCGGCGCCTGCGTCGTCGCGCTCGGCACCCGGGTGTCCGGGGTCATGGCCAACGACGAGCACCTGCTCGAGGAGGTCCCGGCGCTCGCCGAACGTGCCGGTGAGGCGATGTGGCCGCTGCCGATCACCGACGAGAAGGCGGAGAAGGTCAAGAGCTCACGCATCGCCGACCTCGTGCAGCACGACCCCGAGCGCTACGGCGGCACGCTGTTCGCGGCGGCGTTCCTGCGCGAGTTCGTCGGCAAGGACGTGCCGTGGGCGCACCTGGACATCGCCGGACCGGCGTTCAACGACGGCTCCCCGTGGGGCTACACCCCCAATGGCGGCACCGGCGCAGCCGTGCGGACGCTGGTCCGAATCGCGGCCGAGCGGGCTACAGGCCGCTGAGGTCGTCGGGTACGTCGAGCCGCTTCCGCTCCGCGGACCGGCGCCGGTTGTACTCCCGCATCCGGGGTGGGTAGCCGACCACGGCGGCGTCGTACGACGGGATGCCGTGCCGGTTCGCGAAGTCGTGCGCCCACTGCGCGGACGGCACTCGCCGCCGGGTCCACTCGCCGTCCACGGCGACGAGCATCAGGGTCGTCTGGGTGACCGTCGTACGCGGCTCCACGAACCCCTCGACGCCGCGACGCGAGCGCACGAACTCCTCCAGGTGCTGGGCGTCCTCGGGAGCGGCGCCGCGGAGGGTTCCCGGACGACCGCCGCCGGACGACCGACGCCGCCACCACCGCATCGCCATGCCGCCGCCTTTCCGCCCATGCTGCCGGCGCCTCCAGTGTCTCAGGGCCGGTGCCGGGACCGTAGCGCACGGTGCGAGGATGGCAGCCGGCCGACGCAGCGTCTGACGGAGAACCATGGAGGGCCACCGGTGGCGGACCACCCGAGCAGCAGCGACGACAGCCGGTTCGACGTCCTCGTCCTGGGCGGCGGCAGCGGCGGGTACGCCTGCGCGCTGCGTGCCGCGGAGCTCGGGCTGCGGGTCGGCCTGGTGGAGAAGGACAAGCTCGGCGGCACCTGCCTGCACCGCGGCTGCATCCCGACCAAGGCGCTGCTGCACGCGGCGGAAGTCGCCGACGCTACGCGCGACAGCGACCAGCTGGGCATCAAGGCCAGCCTGGACGGCGTCGACATGCCGGGGGTCAACTCCTACAAGGACGGCGTCGTCGACCGCCTGTACAAGGGCCTGCAAGGGCTGGTGAGGAGCCGCCGGATCACCGTGCTGGAGGGGGCCGGCCGCCTCGTCGGTCGGCGCACCGTCGAGGTCGCCGGCCGGCGGTACGACGGCCGGCACCTCGTGCTCGCCTCGGGGTCGTACTCGCGGACGCTGCCGGGGCTGGATCTGGACGGCCGTCGGGTGCTCGACAGCGAGCAGGCCCTCGCCCTCGACCACGTCCCCGAGCGGGTGCTCGTGCTCGGCGGCGGCGTGATCGGGGTGGAGTTCGCCAGCGCGTGGCGCTCGTTCGGAGCCGAGGTCACGATCCTGGAAGCACTCCCCCGGCTGGTACCCGCCGAGGACGAGGCGTCGTCAAAGGCGCTGGAGCGGGCGTTCCGCAAGCGCGACATCGCTTTCCGCACCGGCACGCCGTTCGCAGCGGCGGAGACCAGCGAGGACGGCGTCACGGTCACCACCGAGTCCGGCGACACCCTGGAGGCCGACCTGCTGCTGGTCGCGGTCGGGCGCGGGCCGTCGACCGCGGGACTGGGGTACGACGAGCAGGGCGTGGCGATGGACCGTGGTTTCGTGCTGACCGACGACCGGCTGCGCACGAACGTCGACGGGGTGTACGCCGTCGGCGACATCGTGCCGGGCCTGCAGCTGGCGCACCGGGGCTTCCAGCACGGGATCTTCGTCGCCGAGGACATCGCCGGGCTGGCGCCGACGCCGATCGAGGAGACCGGCATCCCGCGGGTGACCTACTGCGACCCCGAGGTGGCGTCGGTGGGGCTGACCGAGGCGATCGCCCGCGACCGCTTCGGCGACGAGGTGGAGACCGTCACCTACGACCTCGGGGGCAACGGCCGCAGTCAGATCCTGAAGACCCAGGGGTTCGTCAAGCTGGTACGCCGCAAGGACGGCCCGGTCGTCGGCGTGCACATGGTCGGCAGCCGGGTCGGCGAGCTGGTCGGCGAGGCCCAACTGATCTGCAACTGGGAGGCGTTCCCGGAGGACGTGGCGCCGCTGGTGCACATGCACCCCACGCAAAACGAAGCGCTCGGCGAGGCCCACCTCGCCCTGGCCGGCAAGCCGCTGCACGCGCACTCGTGAGCGCGGTGCGGCCGGCGCGACGGGTCGAGGTCGGGGCCGGGGCCTTCCACGCGACCGCGCTAGGTGCCGAGGTGCGGCGTCGATAGGGTCGACGGTGAGCGGATAAGCACTTCCGGCAGCCGGTCGCCGCGACGGCTCGGACAAAGGAGCACCGATCACGATGCCGACCTCCGTCACCCTTCCCGCCCTCGGCGAGAGCGTCACCGAGGGCACGATCACCCGCTGGCTGAAGCAGCCGGGTGACAGCGTCGAGGTCGACGAGCCACTGCTGGAGGTGTCCACCGACAAGGTCGACACCGAGATCCCCTCCCCCGCCGCCGGCACCCTGCTCGAGGTCAAGGTCGGTGAGGACGAGACCGTCGAGGTCGGCGCCGAGCTGGCGGTGATCGGTGACGCATCGCAGTCCGGCGGCGACGGCGGCGGGGCGCAGGAGACCGCCGAGCAGTCGGGTGCCGCCGAGCAGCCGGCGGCCGAGGGACAGCCCGACGCCGGTGAGCGGCCGGACGAGCAGGCGCAGCAACCGGCACCTGAGACCCCGCAGGAGACGGAGCCGGCCGACCAGCCCCCGGAGTCCGACGCGAGCCAGCCGAGTGGCGGCGCGGCCGAGGGCACGCCGGTGACCCTGCCGGCGCTGGGCGAGAGCGTCACCGAGGGCACGATCACCCGGTGGCTGAAGCAGGTCGGCGACAGCGTGCAGACCGACGAACCGCTGGTGGAGGTGTCCACCGACAAGGTCGACACCGAGATCCCGTCGCCGGCGTCGGGGGTGCTGCTGGAGATCAGCGTGAACGAGGACGAGACGGTGCAGGTCGGTGCCCAGCTCGCGGTGATCGGCGCGGAGGGCGCGCAGTCGGCGGCGGCGCCGCGACCGGAGCCGCAGCCGGAGCAGCCCGAACCGCAGCGGGCGCAGCAGCCGGAGCTGCAGGCCGAGCAGCAGCTCGAACCGCAGCGGGCGCAGCAGCCCGAACCGCAGCCGCCGGCGCCAACACCGGCCGCGGGGACGACCCCGCAGGCC
>JALYMZ010000116.1 GCA_030773435.1 Actinomycetota bacterium
TCGACGACCCGCCGGGCGTCCGCGGTGATCGCCCGCTCCTCCCGCCAGGCCGGCAGCACCAGCAGCCCGCGCAGCAGCCCGGCCCGGGACCGCAGGTGCCGGCCCACCTTGACGTTCTCGAGCACGGTCATGGAGCGGAAGAGCTGCAGGTTCTGGAACGTGCGGGTGGCGCGCGCCCGGGCGAAGACGTGCGGCTTGCGGCCCTCGATCCGCCGGCCGCTCAGCGTGACGGTCCCCTCGGTGGGAGCGAGCACGCCGCTGATCATGTTGAAGACCGTGGTCTTGCCGGCGCCGTTGGGGCCGATCATCGCCACGATCTCGCCGGCCGCGACGTCGAGGTCGACGCGGTCGACGGCCACCACGCCGCCGAAGTGCTTGGTCAGCCCGCGCACCTCGAGCAGCGTCGTCCCGCGGGCGGGACGCCTGCCGGCTCCCGGCAGCGGCGCCTCGGCACGAACCGGCAGCGCCGTGTCCGCAGGTTCGGGGTCACCGCGGTCGTTGGCCGGGTGCGCGCGGCTGCGGCGGAGTGCGAACAGGCGCTGGCCGAGCTGGTGCAGGCCGCCGGGCAGGAAGATCATGATGGCGGTCAGGACGAGCCCGAACCCGATCAGCTCGACCTCGCCGACCGCGCCATCGACGAGCCGGGGGATGAGCCGGCTCATCGCCTCGTCGAGGCCCTCCACCGCCACCGCGCCCACCACGGCGCCGTACACGGTGCCGAGCCCACCCAGCACCGACATCAGCAGGAACTTCACCGACAGCGGGAAGTTCGCCGCGTTGGGGTTCACCACCGCCAGCCAGTGCGCGAAGAACACGCCGGCGAGCCCGGCGTATGCACCGGCGACGACGAAGACCTGCAGCCGCAGCCGGAACGTGTCCACGCCGAGGGACTCGGCGGCGACCTCGGAGTCGTTCGTCGCGCCGAGCGCGCGGCCGACCCGGCTCTCCACCAGGTTGCGCGCGAGCAGCAGCCCGAGGAGGACGACCGGGGTGAGCAGCCAGAAGAACTCGGCCGGCTCGTCGTAGGTGCGGTTGTTCAGCGTCGGCTTGGAGATGCCGAAGATTCCGGAGGTGCCGCCGAGGTACGACGACTCGGTGGCCACGACCGTGACGATGATGCCGAACCCGAGTGTCGCGAGCGCCAGGTAGTGCCCCCGCAGCCGCAGTAGCGGCATGCCCACCAGCAGCGCGGCGAGCATGGTGAGCGCGACCGCGGCCAGCGCGGCGAGCGGGCCGGCGGCGTCGTACTTGGTGACGAGCACCGCCTGGGTGTAGGCGCCGATCGCGAAGAAGCCGGCCTGGCCCAGGCTGACCTGGCCGGCCAGGCCCATGAGCAGCGACAGGCCCAGCGCAGCGAGGGCGTAGATCAGGGCGTAGACGCCGATGTTGACCAGCGTCCCGGACGCGACGAGCGGGAACGCGACGCAGATCCCCAGGAGGACGGCGAGGCCGACGACGTCGTGGCGACGACCCGTGAGCATCAGACCCGGACCTCCGCGTGCCGGTTGAAGACCCCCGCGGGCCGTACGACGAGCACGACGATGAGCAGCAGGAAGGCGACGGCGTCACGCAGCCCGGTGTCGACGTAGCCGGCGACGAGGTTCTCCAGCACCCCGAGGACGAGCCCGCCGATGATCGCGCCGCGGATCGAGACGAGCCCGCCGAGGGTCCCGGCGACGAACCCCTTCAGGCCCAGCGCGAGGCCGGACTCCCAGGAGGAGAAGTAGATCGGGCTGGCGACGACGCCGGCGATCGCCCCCACCGTGCCGGCCACCAGGAAGCTCAGCATCGACGCCCGGCCGAGGGAGATGCCGACCAGCCGCGCCGCCGTGGGCTGCTCGGCGCACGCGCGCAGCGCCTTGCCGAGGACGGTGCGTTCGTAGAACCAGTACACCGCGGCGGCGACCACGGCCGCGATGCCGAGCGCCCACAGCTCCTGGGCGCGCACCGAGACGCCGGCGACGCTGAACGTGGCGCGGGTGAACTGCCGCAGCCCGTAGGCCTCCGGACCCCAGATCAGCAGCATGGCGCCCTTGAGCGCGGTGGACACGCCGAGGGTGAGGATCAGCGACACCAGCGTCGTCATGCGCCGGACCGGCGCGATGGTGAGCCGCTCCATGAGCACCGCGACGACCGCCACTGACGCAACCCCGACCAGCAGGGCCACCGGCAGCGGCCAGCCGCCGCGCGCCGTGGAGATCGCCACCAGGCCGGCGAGCGCGGCGAACTCGCCCTGCGCCAGGTTGATGACCCCGCTGACCGTGAAGATCGCGACGAACCCGATCGCGACCAGGGCGTAGACCGCCCCCTGGCTGAGGCCGGCGAAGGTGAGCTGCAGCAGGTCGCTCATCGGCGGCTGGGCTGCCGGCTCAGTCCGACAACTGCTCGGGGGCCAGCTTCCAGTCCCCGTCCTCCACCGTGACGAGCACCAGCGCCTCGCGGGACAGCCCGGAGTGGTCCTCCGGGGACATGGTGAAGATGCCGCTGATCCCGACGAACCCCTCGACGTTCTCGAGGTGGTCGCGGACCGCGGCCTTGTCGGTGCCCACCTCCGCGAACGCGTTGATCGCCAGCTGGAACGCGTCGTACGCGTGGCCGGCGAAGGTCGACGGCGGCTCGCCGTACTCGGCCTGGTAGGCGTCGACGAACTCGAGGATGACCTGCTTCTGCGGGTCCTCGTCAGGCAGCTGCTCCACGACCAGCAGCCGGCCCAGCGGTGCGAGCAAGCCGTCGGCGGAGTCGCCGGCGGTCTCCAGGAACACCTGGTTGCCGATGCCGTGGCTGTGCAGCACCGGCGCGTCGATGCCGAGCTGGCGGTACGACTGCTGCGCCAGCGCGGCCGCCGGCGGGATGCCCCAGATGATGTTGGCGTCGGCCCCGGCGTCGCGCAGGTTGACCATCTGCGCGGTGAAGTCGGTCGCGTCCGGCGCGAACTTCTCCGCCGCGATCACCTCGATCCCGGCAGGCTGCCCGAGCTCGGTGAGCGTCTCCTCGACGCCCTCGCCGAAGCTCGAGGCGTCGCGGGCGAGGCCGAGAGTCTGCCAGCCCTCGCGCTCGGCCAGCGCGACCATGTTCTGCAGCACCACCGAGTCGTTCTGCGCGGTCTTGAAGACCCAGGTGGCGCCGTCGATGATCTGCTTGCCCGCGGCGAGGGAGATCATCGGCACCTCGTTGTCCTCGGCGATGGGCCGCATGGCCAGGCTGGGGCCGGTGCGGCTGGCGCCGAGGACGATGTCGACCTGGTCCTGGCTGATGAGCTTGTTGATCGCCCGGGCGGCGGCGTCCTCGGTCGACTGGTTGTCCTCGATGATCAGCTCGATCTGCCGGCCGTCCACGCCCCCGTCGGCGTTCACCTGCTCGACCAGCATCTGCAGCGTCTGCCGTTCCGGCACTCCGAGGCTGGCGCCGGCGCCGGTGATGTCGAGCACGGCCCCGATCTTGATCGGACCGCTGTCGTCACCGCCCCCGCCGCCGGTGCCGCCGGTCTCCTCGGCGCAACCGGCCAGTGTCAAGGCCACGGCGGCGGCCGCGACGGCGAGGGCTTTCGGGCGAATCCTGGCCATGGTCGATCACCGCTCCTCGACGGTTGCCTCGCTGCCGGCCGTTCCGGAATGCTGCTCTCTATGCGAACGGCTTGGTCGTATTCGGAACAACGCTAGGCCCGGTTGTCATGGGCGCACAAGAGGGGGTTGGGGGCGTTCCGTCCGCGGCCGCGGCGGCGGCCGGCACGCCGCGCTCGCAGACGCTGGACCGCGGCCTCCGGGTGCTCGAGGTCTTGGCCGAGGGGTCCGGGCCGCTCACCGTGGCGGAGCTGACCCGAGCGCTGGGGGTGCACCGCTCGATCGTCTACCGCATCGTGCGCACCCTGGAGGACCACCGCCTGGTCGCGCGCGACGGCGACGGCGGCTGGCAGCTCGGCGTCGGGCTGTCCGCGCTCGCTCGCGGCGTCTCCCGGCCGCTTCAGTCCGCGGCGCTGCCGGACCTGTCCGAGCTGGCCAACGACCTCGGCATGACCGCGTTCCTCGTCGTGCCGGACCGGGACGAGGCGGTGACGCTGGTCGCGGTGGAGCCGCGGGACTCGCACGCACACATCGCCTACCGGCCAGGGGTCCGGCATCCGGTCTCTCGCGGTGCCCCCGGGCTGGCGCTGCTGTCCGGCGGACCCCGTCGGGCGGGCGAGCGTCCCGAGGTGGCGCTGGCGCGGCGGCGGGGGTGGGCCTGGTCGCGCGGCGAGGTGATCCCCGGCCTGTCCTCGGTGGCGGTGCCGGTGAGCGTGCCGGCGCAGGGGGTGGTGGCCGCGGTGTGCGTGGTGTACGCCGACGAGAACGCCGACGAGGAGGCCGTGGCGGCGCGACTGGCGGCCGCCGCCCGCCGTATCGCCGCCGAGCTCTCGTAGCCGCCCCGGCGGTGGTCAGCGTACGTCGACCCGCCGGCGCGGGTGGCGACCTGACACCCGGGGAGTGGTGGCGCCGAACCCTGCCGGTCCGGGGGGTGTCGGCCGACGTGGGCCGCGGTCTTGACGACACGATTACGGTAACTGCGTCAACGAACCGGCGTACCCAGGGAGCGACATGAACGTCGAGGACGCACATTCTTGAAGGGCGGCCTCGCGGCGGCCGGCGGAGCGCTGCTCGGTGGCCCCTTCTCCGGTTTCGTCGCACCGCATGCGATGGCGCACCCGCGCGACAACGCGCCGTTCCGCGAGCTGCGCCCCGTGCCCGACCTGCGGGACGGCACGGTGCGGCTGCACCTGCCCGCCGACTTCTCCTACCGGTCCTTCCACGACACCGAGCAGCCGGTGGTGCTCGCCGACGGCACGCGGCTGCCGGGCCGCCACGACGGGATGGGCGCGTTCCGCGGCCCCGGCGGCAACGTCGTGCTGGTCCGCAACCACGAGGTCAACGGTGCGGGCCGGCCGTTCGGCCCCGGCACGCCGTACGACGCGAACGCGCAGGGCGGGACCACCACGGTCGAGGTGACGCCGTTCGGCGAAGTGGTGCGCGCCTACACCAGCCTCAACGGCACGATGATGAACTGCAGCGGCGGCGAGATGCCGTGGGGCAGCTGGATCACCTGCGAGGAGACGATCAACGGCCCCGACGTCGGGCCCGACTTCACCGGCGCGTCCAACGTGTCGCTGCAGCAGCCGCACGGCTTCATCTTCGAGGTGCCGGCCGACGGGCAGTCGGATCGCCGGCCGATCACCCGGGCCGGCCGGTTCGCGCACGAAGCGGTGTCGTTCGACCCGGTCGACGGCATCCTGTACCTCACCGAGGACAACTTCGCGTTCCCGTCGGGGTTCTACCGCTACGTCCCCCGCGACAACCCGATGCGCACCGGACGGATCGACGACGAGGGCAGGCTGCAGATGCTCGCCGTCCGCGGGCGTCCGAACGCCAACCTGGCCGCGGCGCAGCAGCAGCGGGCGACGTACGACGTGGAGTGGGTCGACATCGAGGATCCGGCGCCGACCTTCCCGTACACACCGGGCCAGCCCGCGCCGACCACGAACGACCAGGCGCTGGTGTACGTCGGCGACCAGGGTCGGGCCCAGGGTGCGGCGCTGTTCTCCCGGCTGGAGGGCCAGGTCTACGACAACAACGTCGTGTACTTCGTGTCGACGCAAGGTGGCGGCCCCGCCGAGAGCGGGCCGGACTCCCGGGGCGGCTACGGCAACGGCTTCGGCCAGGTCTGGGCGTACCACACCCGGGCGCAGAAGCTGCAGCTGCTCTACGAGTCGCCGGGCCAGCTCACCCTCGACTTCCCCGACAACGTGACCACGAGCCGCCGTGGCACGCTCGTCCTCTGCGAGGACAGCAGCGGCGACAACTACCTGCGCGGCCTGTCGCGCGGTGGGCAGCTGTGGGACATCGCCCTGAACCGGCTGACCAGCGCCAGCGGGGCCAGCCGGTTCGGTGACGAGTTCGCCGGCTCGACGTTCAGCCCCGACGGGCACACGCTGTTCGTCAACATCCAGGCCAGCCGGGGCATGTCGTTCGCGATCTGGGGTCCGTGGGAGCGCATCGGGGTGTGACCAAGCCGGGTTGCCGGCCCGCTCCGCGAATCGTCAGCCGGATGTCGACCCGCCGCCGCCCGACGCCCGCTGAGACCTTTTCGTCGGCGGTGGACGGTCGGCGGTGACCGGAGGCGTGGCCCCGCCCGGACGCGGGTACGCGGCGGGAAGCTCCACCGGCCAGGGAGGCGCCGACGATGCCGCCACCGGGGCGTCACGACGCAGGCGACGACTCCGTCGAGCGGCTGGCGCTGCCGCTGGCGGACGCCGGCGACCTCGACCCGCTGCTGGAGCGGGTGGGCAACGCCCGCGTCGTCCTGCTCGGCGAGGCCTCGCACGGCACCTCGGAGTTCTACACGTGGCGGGCCGCGATCACCCGCCGTCTCGTCGAGGAGAAGGGGTTCTCGTTCGTGGCGGTGGAGGGGGACTGGCCGGACTGCTACCGGGTGAACTGCTCGGTCACCTGCGCGCCGGACGCTCCGGACGACCCGGCGAAGGTGCTGACCGGCTTCGACCGGTGGCCGACGTGGATGTGGGCCAACGAGGAGGTCGGCGCGTTCACCCGCTGGCTGCGGGCCCACAACGCCGGGCGTGCCGGGCAGGACCGGGTCGGCTTCTACGGCCTGGACGTCTACAGCCTGTGGGACTCCCTGCGCGCCCTCGTCGGCTACGTCCGCGCGCACGAGCCGGGGCAGCTGGAGACCGCACTGGCCGCCGTGCGCTGCTTCGAGCCGTACGCCGAGGACCCCCAGGCGTACGCCCGCGCGACCCGGCTGGTGCCGACGAGTTGTGAGCAGCCGGTCGTCACCATGCTCAGCGAGTTGCTGAGCGAACCGCGCCGGACGGCCGGCGACCTCGGCGGCTCCGACCAGGACGCCCGCTTCGACGCCGAGCAGAACGCACTGGCCGCCGCCGGCGCGGAGGCGTACTACCGGTCGATGGTGCACGGTGGCCCCGAGTCGTGGAACGTGCGCGACACGCATATGGCCGACACGCTGGACCGGCTCCTCGGGCACCACGGCAGGCGTCGTGGGGCGGCGGCGGCGAAGGCGGTCGTGTGGGAGCACAACACCCACGTCGGCGACGCCCGCTTCACCGACATGGCCGACGCCGGGATGGTCAACCTGGGGCAGCTGGTCCGGGCGCGCCACGGCGAGGACCAGTCGGTGCTGGTCGGTTTCGGCACCCACCAGGGGACCGTGGTGGCCGCCACGGGATGGGGCGAGGCGACGCGGCTGATGCCGGTGCCGCCGGCGCGTGCCGGAAGCGCCGAGGCGCTGCTGCACGACCGGGTCCGGTGGCCGGCCGCCCTGTTCGTGGTGCCGGCGGACCGGCCCCGCTGGCTCGCCGAGCCGCGGGACCACCGCGCGATCGGCGTCGTGTACCACCCCGCCGCGGAGCGGTGGGGCAACTACGTTCCGACTGTGCTGGGGCGTCGCTACGACGCGTTCTGCTGGTTCGACGAGACCCACGGGCTGGCGCCGCTGCACGGCGTACACCCCACCGGGGGCGAGCAGGAGACCTGGCCGTATGGCGGCTGACCGCACGACCGCGCGCCCGGTGGTGCTCACGGTCGCCGGCGTGACCCTCGGCGGCGATCTGACCGTACCGGCGGATCCGCGCGCCGTCGTGCTGTTCGCGCACGGCAGCGGCAGCAGCCGGCACAGCCCGCGGAACCGGCACGTCGCGGCCGGCTTGCAGCGTGCGGGCTACGCCACCGTGCTGATGGACCTGCTCACCGCGGAGGAGGAGCGGCTCGACCTGCGCACCCGCGAGCTGCGGTTCGACATCCCGCGGCTGGCGGCCCGGCTCACCGGCGCCGTCGACTGGCTGGCCGGCACCGACGCCACCGCCACCCTGCCGGTGGTGACGTTCGGCGCCAGCACGGGCGCCGCGGCGGCTCTGATCAGCGCTGCCGACCGCCCGGACCGGGTGCGCGCCGTCGTCTCTCGAGGCGGCCGCCCCGACCTCGCGGCCGACGCGCTGGCCCGCGTCCGTGCGCCGACCCTGCTCGTCGTCGGTGGCGACGACCCCGTGGTGCGGCAGCTGAACGAGCAGGCGGCACGACAGATGACCTGCCCGGTCGAAGTCGCGGAGGTGCCGGGTGCGAGCCATCTGTTCGAGGAGCCGGGTGCGCTCGACGAGGTCATCCGGCTCACGGTGGGGTGGCTGGACGCCCAGCGCTGACAGCACCGCGAAGCGCGGACCGGCGCCGTCGGGATCGGGTGCCCCTGCGTTAGCGTGCAGGTGGCACCAGGCCCGGTCGTGGTCGGGGCGCCGGGGAGGCTCACATGGCACAGCCGGCCGTGCACCGCGAGCCGTTCGTGCAGCTGGTCGACCTGTCGCACGACTGCGCCTTGGTGGCCTGGGGCGCGTTCTGGTTCTCCCGCGCCGACGACTCGGCGCGGTGGCCCGTCGTCGACGACGAGCAGCTGCCTCAGGTGGCGGGACGTCGTACCTGCATCGGCAGCAGCGCGGAGCCTTTCGGCGACGCCCGGGTGGAGGTCCTGGACGCCGACGGGACGCTGGTCGCGTCCGCGGCCACGTCCGACCGGACGTGGGTGTGGGTGTCGGGGCTGGAGCCCGACACCGAGTACCGCTACCGCGTACTCGTGGACGGGCGGGAGTGGGCGACGGGGGAGCGGTGGGACTGGGTGCCATCGCAGCGAGGCGGCTACGACCTCGCGCCGGCCGGATGCCGCTACGACCTGCGCTTCCGGACCTGGCCGGACCCCGCCGCACCGACCCCGCGGCTGCGGTTCGTCGCGCTGGGCGACTACGGCGTGGGCATCCGGTCGGACTCGGAGTCGAGCCGGCGGCAGCGGCGGGTGGCCGAGGCGCTGGAGCGGCTGGTCCAGGAGTACGACGTCCGGTTCGTCGTCTCGCTCGGCGACAACATCTACCTCGGCGAGCAGGGCCAGGTGGACGACGAGAGCGGCGGCGAGGACGACGACTGGTACTCCAGCTACTTCCAGCCGTACCGCTACGTCATGGCCCGCATCCCCGTGTTCCCCGCGATCGGCAACCACGACACGAGCGACACCGAGGGCAGCGACGACCGCGCCCAGATGGAGGACAACTTCCACATCCGCCAGCGGTTCCGCAGCGAGCAGGACCGGGCATCGGTGGATCCCGGGCTGTTCTACCGGTTCGGGTTCGGCCGGGACGTCGAGCTGGTGTGCCTGGACACCTCGCTGGCCGACGAGTACGCGCACGTCGACCGCTTCTTCCAGGATGGCGAGCACCTGCGGTGGTTGCGGGAGACCTTCGACCCGGCGCGGGCGCCCGTGCGGTGGCGGATCCCGTTCTCGCACCACCCGGCGTACTGCGCCGGACCCTCGCACGGCAACGACGCGCAGATGCTGGAGGTGCTGCGTCCGCTCTTCGACGCCGGCGGGGTCCGCCTGGTGCTGGCCGGGCACGAGCACAACTTCCAGGTGTCGGAGACCGACGGTCGCACGTACGTCGTGTCCGGCGCCGGTGGCAAGCTGCGGGAAGAGGTGCCGGGGGAGTTCGGCGCGGCGCACACGCGGGTCTGGGCGGCGCAGTCGCACCTGCTGCTGGTCGAGGTCGACGGCGACCGGGCGCTGCTCACGCCGGTCTCGGGGCTGCTGCCCGACGGGCGGTTGCACCTCATGACGGGGCTGACCCCGCACAACGACGTGGTGTACCCGCCGCTCGTCGTCACCTGAGCGGCGTGCCTCGGGGCGGCGCGGCGGAGGCTTTCAGCCCGGGGGGACGCATGAAATCTTCCTCAGCTCCCGCCCGGGCAGGCATGTGCGACCTCGCCGTGCAGCGCACGCCGGGGGAGGATGGTGCGGGTGGACCTGCACCGCCACCGGTTCCGCAGCGTCTGGCGGTTCACCGCTGCCGCCGGCGCGGTGTTCGACGTCCTCGCGGACCTGGACGGGTACCCGCGGTGGTGGCCGCAGGTCCGCACCGTGGAGCGGGTCGACGCCGACACCGCCCTCGTGACTTGCCGCTCCGTGCTGCCGTACACGCTGCGGCTGCGCCTCACCCGGACGGCCCAGGACGCGGCGGCCGGTATCCTGGTGGCGCGGGTCGAGGGTGACCTGGACGGCTGGTCCGGCTGGACGGTGCGCCGCGAGGGCAGCGGCACCGCGGCCGTCTTCGAACAGGAGGTGGTCACGCGGCGCGCCCTGCTGCGTCGGCTCGCTCCGCTGGTACGGCCTGTTCTGCGCGTCAACCACGCGTGGATGATGCTGTCCGGCCGGCGGGGCCTGGCCCGCGCCCTCAGCGACTCAGGTGCTCCTCGACCCGCCTGACCTTGGCGCCGAGTTGGCCAGAGTAGCCGGGCCGGATGTCGGCCTTGAGCACCAGGCTCACCCGCGGCGAGCGGGCGGACACCACGTCGACGGCGCGCTTGACCACCGCCATCACCTCGTCCCACTCGCCCTCGACGTTGGTGAACATCGCGTTGGTCTCGCAGGGCAGGCCGGACTCGCGCACCACGCGCACGGCCGCGGCGACCGCCTCGCTCACGCCGCCGGTGTCGTTGGTGCTCGCCGGGCTGATGCTGAAGGCCACGATCATGCCGGTCACCCTGCCAGACCTTCTATGCCGCTCCCCCGCCTGGCTGCCCTTGCCGGTACCCGGCCGGTGCGCCAGGGTGGGCCGGCGTGAGCAGTGGTACGCCGCGGCACCTCGTCGTCATGGGGGTCTCCGGCGTCGGCAAGACCACGATCGCCGAGGCCGTGGCCGGCCGGCTGGGCTGGGAGCTCGCCGAGGGCGACGACTTCCACAGCGCCGCCAACCGGGCGAAGATGTCGGCCGGGCTACCGCTGACCGACGCCGACCGGCTGCCGTGGCTGCGGGCGCTGGTGGCGTGGACCGCCGCGCGGCGCCGGGCGGGCCGGCCCACGGTGCTCACCTGCTCGGCGCTGAAGCGCCGCTACCGCGACATCCTGCGCCAGGGCGGCGACGGGGAGGGTACGGCGTTCGTGCACCTCGTCGCCGACCGTGGGCTGCTGCTGCAACGCATGCGTGGCCGTGAGCACTTCATGCCCGCGGACCTGCTGCAGTCGCAGCTGGACGACCTGGAGCCGCTGCAGCACGACGAGCCAGGCGTGGTGGTCGACGCCGCCCTGACTCCGGAGCGGATCGTGGCGAAGGTGGTGGCCGAGCTGGGGCTGCGGGTCACCGGACGCTGAACCGGGGTTCCCCCGCGGCTGTCTCGTCGTACACCTCCACCCCCTCGACCTCGGCCTGCGGCGGTCCTTGCCGCGCCCAGCGCACCAGCCGCTCCACCGCCGGCTCGGCCCCCTCGAAGACGGCCTCGACGCTGCCGTCGGCGCGGTTGCGCACCCAGCCCCGGACCCCGGCGTCCTCCGCCTGCTGTCGGCAGGTGTCGCGGAAGAACACGCCCTGCACCCGACCACGCACGACCACCCGCCGCCGCACGGTCGTCTCGCCCATCGCCTTCACCTGCTCGCCCACTCCGGGAGGTCCAGCATGCCGGACCGGTTCAGCCGACGCAGCCCGCGCCGTGGCACAGTCGAACCGTGCCCGACCCCCTGATTCGTCTCCGCGCCCTCTGCCTGGCGCTGCCCGACGTCACCGAGCGGCAGAGCCACGGCGAGCCGGCGTGGTTCGTGCGGGGCAGGACCGCCCTGGCGACCTTCGCCGACCATCACCACGACGACCGGGTCGCGTGCTGGATGGCGGCGCCCGAAGGCGCCCAGGAACTCTGGGTGGAGGCGGACCCGACGCGGTTCTTCGTCCCGCCGTACGTCGGCAGACGCGGCTGGCTCGGCGTTCGACTGGACGGCGACGTCGACTGGGAGCACCTTGCCGAGCTGGTCACGGACGCCTACCGCACGGTCGCACCGCCGCGGTTGGTGTACGAGCTGGAGTCCCGGCTCGGGGACCAGCCCCGAGAGCTGCCGGGGCGTCCGCCGGGCGGGCCCGCGTGACCGAGCAGCGGATCGGGATCTCGGGCTGGAGCTACCCGCGGTGGCGAGGTCACTTCTACCCGCCGGGGCTGCCGCAGCGGCGGGAGCTGGAGTACGCCGCCAGCCGGCTCGACTCGGTGGAGATCAACGGGTCGTTCTACTCGCTGCAGCGGCCTTCGAGCTACCTCGCCTGGCGTGAGCAGACCCCGGCGGACTTCGTGTTCGCGGTCAAGGGGGGCCGGTTCCTGACCCACATGAAGAAGCTGTCCGGCATCGAGACGCCGCTGGCGAACTTCTTCGCCTCCGGCGTGCTCGCGCTCGAGCACAAGCTCGGGCCGGTGCTGTGGCAGCTGCCACCGAACCTGGGCTACGACGCCGACCGGCTGCGGCAGTTCTTCACGCTGCTGCCGCGCCGTACGACGGCGGCGGCGCGGCTGGCCGCGCGGCACGACAGCCGCCTGGACGGGCGAGCGTGGGTCACGACCACCGAGGACCGGCCGCTGCGCCACGCGCTGGAGGTGCGGCACCGAAGCTTTGTCGACCCCGGCTTCTGCGACCTGCTGCGCGCCCACGACGTCGGGCTCGTCGTCGCCGACACGGCCGGCCGGTGGCCGCTGCTCGACGCGGTCACCGCCGACTTCGTCTACGTCCGCCTGCACGGCTCGCGGGAGCTGTACGTCAGCGGGTACACCGACGCCGAGCTGGACGCGTGGGCGGACCGGGTGCGTCGGTGGTCTGAGCAGGGGCTGGACGTCTACGTCTACTTCGACAACGACGCCGCCGGGCACGCGCCCTTCGACGCGGTGCACCTGGCCGCGCGCGTGCATGCCGGCACGAAAACGGGGTGACCGAAGGAGCCGGACGGTGCCACCATCCGCTGGTGGACACCACGACGACCGGGCAGCGCGGGGGCAGCAGCACGCCGTTTCGAGACGTGGTCACCCGGCCGCTGGTGCCCGCGGGCTGCTCGGTCATCAACGTGTACCCGAAACGCACTGACGTCCTCCGTTCCTGTTCGGCAGCCTCCCGAGCCGCACAACGTCCTGGAAAGGGCGGCACATGGAACGCGCTTCCGGGGACGTTCGCGTCTGATCAGTCGCGCAGCAGGCGCAGCACCGCGCGCTCGATCGCGCCGTGCGTGGCGGGCTGACCGGGGTCGGCACCTTCCCCGAGGCGCTGCAGCGCCGGGGCGATCGTCACGCCGTCCTCGAACAGGTCGATGACACGGGGGTCGACGTAGGACTTGCGGGCCACCGCGGGGGTGTTGCCGAGGTAGTCGGCGACCTCGCGCATGGCTCGGCTGATCGCCCGCTTGCGGGCCGTCGGGGACGTGGCCACGGTCACCGAGACGGCCAGCGCGACGGCGGCGAGCACGGTGCCGTGCCAGGTGCGGAAGTCCTTGGCGCTGACGTCGACTCCGACGACCTCCTTGACGTAGGCGTTGATGTCCGTCGACGTCACGTCGAGCCAGCGCCGCCCGTCTCGGTAGGCCAGCAGCTCGTCGCCGCCGCCGCGGCGCCGGCGCAACGTGTCGACCGCCGCGCGCACGTCGTCGTCCGCAAGGGCGACGTACTGCTGCTGGCCCGACTTGGCGGAGAACTCGAACACGACCCGGTCACCCTCGATGCGCACGTGCTGTTTCTCCATCGTCGCCAGCCCGTAGCTACCGTGCTGCTCGGCGTAGACCTCCCCACCGACGCGGAAGAAGCCGAGGTCCAGCAGCCGAAAGGCGGTAGCCAGCGCCTTGTCCCGGGGCATGCCGGGCAGCGCCAGATGCTCGTGCACTCGTCGCCGAGCCCGTGGCAGGCGGCGAGCGACGTCGAGGACGTGCTCGTGCTTGGCCTCGTCGCGGCGGCGTCGCCACTCCTCGGAGTAGAGGTACTGGCGGCGACCGGCGTCGTCGGTGCCGACCGCCTGCAGGTGGCCGCGCGGGTGCGGGCAGATCCAGACCTCTCGCCAGGCCGGCGGGATGACCAGCGACACGCATCGGTCGCGGTCCGCGCCGGTCAGGGGGATGCCGTGCTCGTCGAGGTAGACGAAGCCACGACCCCGGCGGCGTCGGCTCCAGCCAGGGTCGTGGGGCGACACGGTGCGCAGGCGCGGGGCCACGGAAGGCGCTCCGCCGCACTAGCCCTCGCGCGGCACCTCGCCGCGCCAGGCACCGGTGGGATGCCCGCGGGACTCGATCAGCTCCTTGAAGCTCTCCAGGTCCTTCTGCACCTGCCGCTGGATGATGCCGAGCTTGTCCGCCGCCGTCTCGGCGACACCCTCGGGCTCCATGTCGAGCTGCAACGTCACCCGGGTCGAGGAGTCGCTGAGCTTGTGGAAGTCGACCACCCCCGCGTGGATGGTGCCGCCGGTGCTGCGCCACGCGATGCGCGCGTCCTTGATCTGCTCGGTGATCTCGGCATCGAACTCCCGCGTCACACCGGCGATCTTGACCTTCCAGTGCAGGTGGCGGTCGTCGAGCTGGCGCACCTCCTCGACGTGCTCCATGAACTCGGGGAAGTCCTCGAACTGAGTCCACTGGTTGTACGCCGCGGTGACGTAGACGTCGACGCCGATGGACCTCTCGGCCGTGGTCATCGGCTCACCTCTGGGACCGGTGGGGTTTCGGGCGGGCGGACGCGGACCGGGGTACCCGGGCGCGCGTCGGTCAAACGAGCGACATACCAGAACCAGCGCACGCAAAGCCGGTCCACCTCGGCCGAGGCGGACCGGCTGCGCGCGAGCGCTCGCTCAGGCGGTGCGTGTGCTTCGGGCGTGCCCCCGGGACAGCGCGAGGCCGATCCCGATCATGCCGGCGGCGAGCAGCAGGTGCAGCCAGTTGTCGGCGGTGTTGAGGGGAACGAAGTTGGCCGCTGAGTTCTCACCGACCAGCAGGCCGTAGATCCACAGCACCGCGTAGATGATGCCGCCCCCGACGAGGAACGTGCGAGCGCCGGAGTCGGTACGGCCCATCGCCAGGCCTGCGATCCCGAACAGCAGGTGCACGATGTTGTGCAGGATCGAAACCTGGAAGATGCCGAGGAGATGCGCCTCGGACTGCTGCCCGGCGAACTGCATGTTGCCGTAGTCGGTAGTGATGCCGGGGATGAAGCCGAGGACCCCGACGAGAAGGAAGACTGCCCCGACAGCCATCGCCGCCATCTGCAGCGGGCTTCGCCCTGCTCTGGTGCCACCTGGATTTGCCATAGTCAAGGAATACCCTATGAACGCCCCGTTCATCCACTTTGCGAGGGCCCGGCGCGTCGCACGTCGACGCGCACCAGACAGCGGCGCTCCTGCTGCATCGCGTCGCGGTACGCCGTCCGTCCTCGTGCTCTCCCGCGGCGCGGCGGTAGTAGTCGACCAGGCCGTCCATCGCCGCGGGCAGCGACACGATCTGGGCCGGCCCCTCCACCTGCACCCAGGAGCCGAAGAAGCTGTCGGTGAAGACGCACAACGCGACCCGCGGGTCGCGCCGCAGGTGCCGCACCTTCATCGCGGTCTCGCGGGTGCTCACCACGACCCGGTCGTCACCGTCCACGACGGCCAGCACGGGCGACGTGGCAGGAAGACCGTCGGAGCGGACCGTCACCATCACGGCGCGGTGATGACGGCGGACGAAGTCGAGGGCATGCGCGATCTCCATGTCGCCATTGTGTCCCGGTCTCGACCGGTGACCCTGCTCTGCGGCTCAGGTGTCGGTGTCGGGGTACCGCGCCCAGGCCAGGCAGAAGCAGCCGTAGCAGGCGATGCCCGTCGACACCGCCACGAGCAGCCAGCGTCCGTGCGGCTGCTCCAGCAGTGCCTGCAGGGCCTGGTCCAGACCGCCGGCCTTGTCGGCGTCGTGCGTCAGTGCCGCCCAGCCGAACAGGCTACCGACGATCGTGATCGCCATCCCCTTGCCGACGTAGCCGACCTGCCCGAGCACGGTGATCGCCGTACCGGTCATCCCGACCGCGGCCGCGGCCTCGAGGTGGTCGAGGAACGCACCGCGCAGCCCCTGCACCGCCAGGCCGAGGCCGTAGCCGAGGATCACCGCGGCCACCGCCGCGACCAGCGCCTGCCCGAACGGGGCGGACAGCAGCCGGGCGGTCCACGCCTCCTCGCCGGTACCGGAACCCGCCCCGGACCCGGCACGGGTCACCGTGGCGAGCGCGGCGCCGCCGAGCCAGGCGAACACCGCCGCGCGCAGCCCCGAGCCCAGGCGTGCCGTCGAGCGGCGCCAGCCGTCCTTGCCCCGGTGCCCGCGGATCGCGTCGGCGAGCTGCCAGACGACGAGGAAGAGGAAGCCCAGGCCGACCAGCCACAGCAGCACCCCGCCCAGCGGTTGCTGCGCGAGCTGGTGCATGGCGCCGGAGCCGCTGGCCGAGCCCTCGTCGCTCCCGAACGCCAGCTGCACGCCGATCGAGGCGACGAGGAAATGCACGAGCGCGAAGGACAGCAGCCCGAGCCGGACGACCACCGCAGCCACGGTGCTGTGACGGGCCTCGTGTTCGGCCCCTGCGAGGGTGCGTCCGGCGGTCGAGTCGTCCGCGTCAGGCCGGTCCGTGGAGGTGGCCATGCCGACGAGTATGGCGCCGGGCCGGGAGCGCCTCACGGCGCGTGGCCGCTCGCAGCGGCTCAATGTGGGACCCGGGGCTACCGCGGCCCGACGCAGCCCCCAGGGTACCCGCCGACCCGCCTCAGACCAGCGTTCCGGCGCGTTCCGAGCGGGCCGCGGTCTCCAGCTGCTCGGCCAGCGACATCAGGCGGGCGGCGGACGTGGCCGGCACCTGGTCACCGTGTGCCCGGCCGACGGCCACGATCCGGCAGAACGCCGCCGCGCGGTGCAGGGTCGTGGCGAAGTCCCCGACGGCGATTCCGCGCAGCACCACATCGGCGAGCTCGAGCACCTCGGCCGGTCCCGGCGGGTCGACGACACCGGCCACGACCTCGGCCACCGGTGCGTGCGCCCGGCCGGCTTCGAACTCGTGGGCGATACCTGTCGGGTCGGCGTGCACCCACGCACGCAGCAGGTAGAGCCGCCACACCGCGCCGGGCAGCGAGTCGGCGGGGGAGTCCGACCACAGCTGCGCCAGCAGGTCAAGGCCGTGCTCGTCGGCCAGGTGCACGATCCGGCGTACGACGTGAGCGTCGTCGAGCGTGCGCGCCCCCCGCACCAGAAGCGCGGCCGTACGGTGCGCGGCCTCCGCCCGCTCCGCGGGGTCGTCGTCGCCTGGCAGGGCGGCGAAGAGCTGGCCACCGGGCAGCACCGGGCGGCGTGGCGTCTCACGGTCGCCGGAGTACATGTCACCCATCGTGCCGCAGGTGGCGTGGGGGCGGCGACACGGGGATGCCGGCGCGTCAGCTGCTGCCGAAGCCGCCGGCTTTGAGCGCCCGGCTGATCGCGATCGCCCGGTGAGCCAGGTGGTCGGCCGCGGTGAACTCGGTCTCGCCGGGCTCGTCGGCGTTCTCCGGGCCACTGACGTGGGAGACGCCGTACGGGTTGCCGTCGGCGAACTTCGACGGGTCGGTGTAGCCGGGGGAGGCGACGATGCCGCCGAAGTGGTGGATCGTGTTGTACAGCACGAGCAGGGTCGACTCCTGGCCGCCGTGCTGCGTCTGCGACGACGTGAAGCCGGCGTACACCTTGTCGGCGAGCTTGCCCTGCATCCACAGCGGCCCGAGGGTATCGAGGTACTGCTTGAGCTGGGACGCGACGTTGCCGTACCGCGTGGGTGAGCCGAACAGAGCCACGTCGGCCCAGGCCATGTCGTCGGGTGTGGCCTCCTCGACGTACTGGGTGGCCTCCACGTGGGCCTTCCACGCCTCGTTGGACTCGATCGCCTCCCGTGGCGCCAACTCGCGGACGCGGCGCAGGCGCACGTCGGCGTCCTCCTTCTCCGCGGCCTGGGCCAGCCGCTCGGCGATGCGGTGGATGTGGCCGGTCGCGCTGTAGTAGATCACTGCGACGTTGACCGGAGGGGTCATCGGGCTGTCTCCTCGTCGTCCGAATTGTCCTATGCGTGACCCGTGCCCGCACCGTCGGAGCCGAAACCGCGGTGGGGCGATGAGAGTTCCCTTATCGCCTGCTCATGGCGGTCTCAGCGACGGCGCTCAGTCTGGCTGTTGTCGTCAGGAGAAACGCACCCCGAGCGGGTGCCGACCCTGGAGCAGTCCCTCCGCCAAGCCGGCTGCGCCGCCGGGCGGCTCGGCCGGCCGCACCTGCGATTCCGGACCGTGCGCCTATTGTCGAGCCGTGCAGTCGAAGGAGGAACGGGAGCAGGCCAGCACGTCGATCGTGCGGCTCCCGGCGAGCACCCGCTCCCCGCTGTTCGAGCTGGCCCGTCGGGTCGCCATCGCGCTCGGGTTGATGACGACGATGGTGGTCATCGTCTACCTCGACCGCCACAGCTACCGGGATGCCTACGACGGCAGGGTGTCGTTGACCGATGCCATCTACTACACGACGGTGAGCATCAGCACGACGGGGTACGGCGACATCACCCCGGTCACCGACGCGGCGCGGATGATCAACGCGTTCGTGGTGACCCCGCTGCGGATCATGTTCCTCGTCGTACTGGTCGGCACGACCCTGGAGGTGCTGGCACACCAGGGCCGCGAGACATGGCGGGTGGCGCTTTGGAGGAGGCACATGCAGGACCACGTCGTGGTCGTCGGCTACGGGACCAAGGGCCGCAGCGCCGTCGCGACCCTGCTCAGCAACGGCGTACCCAGGGAGAACATCCTCGTCGTCGACCCCAAGAACTCCGCCATCGCCGACGCCCACAGCGACGGTCTGGCGGCGATCGCGGGCGACGCGTCCCGACGCGCCGTCCTGCGCCGGGCCGAGGTCCCGCGGGCGCAGCAGGTGATCATCACCACCGACCGCGACGACTCCGCAGTGCTCACCACGCTGAACGTGCGCCAGCTCAACCCCGATGCCTACGTCGTGGTCGCGGTGCGAGAGCAGTCGAACGTGCCGCTAGTCCGGCAGAGCGGCGCCGACTCGGTGATCACGTCCTCCGACGCCGTCGGGCGGCTCCTCGGGCTCGCGACGCTCAGCCCCAGCCTCGGCTCGGTGATGGAGGACCTCCTCGCCTACGGGGAGGGGCTGGAGGTCGCGGAGCGGCCACTGCTTCCGCGCGAGCTCGGCAAGCAGCCGCAGTCGCTGCCGGACCAGGTGGTCGCGGTGGTCCGCGACGGCTACGTCTACCGGTACTACGAGCCCACCGTCACCCAGCTGCAGCCCGGTGATCGGCTGGTGGTGATCCGTCCGGCCCGGGAGACGCCGTGGGCGCCGCGGCCGGGTACTCACGGCGAGGAGACGGTGGAGTCCGCCGCGGCCGAGTAGCCGAACTCCCGCGCTCAGCCCCATCAGGTCGTGACGGCGGCCACCAGCCACGTCGCGGCGGCCAGGGACGCCCCGAGCAGCTCGATGCCGATCGACAGCCCGGCCAGCCGCAGGGCCACCACGGTCGAGGCCCGCGCGGCCACGTGGCTGCGCTGGCGTCGGCGTTCGGCCAGGTAGAGCGCGGCCACGAACCCGATCGGCAGGCCGACGACCGGGACCACGAAGAACCCCACCACACCCAGCACACCGGCGTACACCATCGAACGTCGCGGCACGCCCGCCGCCCGCAGCCGCTTCTCCGGCACGGTCCACTTCGCGACCTGCGCCACCAGCAGCAGCACGCTCACGACTGCCAGCACCGCCCAGCCCAGCCGGGTCTGGGTCTCCAGCGACCACACCAGCACCCCGGCCCAGACCAGCAGGGTGCCCGGCAGCACCGGCACGACGACCCCCACCAGCCCCAGCCCTACCAGGAGGCCGATGAGCAGCTCAGCCAGCGGACTCACGGGCCGCCAGTGTGCCGCAAAGGGCCCGGCCGCCGCGGCAAGGGACCAGGCATGACACCGCGGCGGCTACCCGGAAGGGCGGCCGCCGCGTGTCGGAGGTCATATCGGCGGGGTCGCGCGCGGCTGCCGCACGACCCCGGCTTCAGGCGGGAGCTTCGTCGAGGCGCCCCGTCTCGTCGTGGATCGCCGTGGCAACCCGGCGAAGCTTCTCGGCGTGCTCACGGCCGTGGTGGCCGCAGAACAGCAGCTCGCCACCGCTGCTCAGCTCGATGCGGAGGTACGCCTGCGCGCCGCACCGGTCGCAGCGGTCCGCGGCGGTCAGGGCGGGACCCGGGGCTACTGCTGTGGTCACGTGTGCCTCTTCCAAGTCTGTTCTCGCGGGGGCAACTCTCAGCGTCCGGCCGGTACAACATCCAACCAGCTCGGATCCTTCCCGCCGCCGTGCCCGGTGCCGATGTGACAGAGGTGTTACCTGTGCGTGATCTGCCGCGTCGGACCGGTCCTGGCGTGTCCCAGGTGAGGTCGGCGATCCGGTCGGCACCCGGCGGTAGCGTGGGCGGCGACGCCGTGGTCCGCATGGAGAAGGAGCCCAGTGGCAGCCCAGGGGGCCAGGATCGACAACTCCTA
This sequence comes from Actinomycetota bacterium, assembly GCA_030773435.1. GTDB lineage: Bacteria > Actinomycetota > Actinomycetes > Propionibacteriales > Nocardioidaceae > JALYMZ01. The sequence goes on from JALYMZ010000116.1 coordinate 20,380, forward strand.
CAACGCCCACCACCTGCTCGTCCTCGAGGGCCTCGAGGCCGTGCGGAAGCGTCCGGGCATGTACGTCGGGTCGACCGACACCCGCGGCCTCATGCACTGTGTCTGGGAGATCATCGACAACGCTGTCGACGAGGCGCTGGCCGGGGTCTGCCGCCACATCCGGGTGGTGCTGCGCGGCGACGGCTCGGTGGACGTGCACGACGACGGCCGCGGCATCCCCGTCGACATCGAGCCGCGCACCGGGCTGCCGGGAGTAGAGGTGGTCTTCACCAAGCTGCACGCCGGCGGCAAGTTCGGCGGCGGGTCGTACGTCGCGACCGGCGGCCTGCACGGGGTGGGGTCGTCGGTCGTCAACGCGCTCTCGGCCCGTCTCGACGTCGCGGTCGACCGGCCGCCCAGCACCCGGCACATCTCCTTCCGCCGCGGCGTACCGGGTGTCTTCGCCGGCGACGGACCGGCCGCACCGTTCACCCCGCAGTCGGGGGTGCACAAGGGGGCCCGGGTCAAGAAGGGCGTCACCGGCACGCGGGTGCGGTTCTGGCCGGACCGGCAGGTCTTCACCCCCGACGCGACGTTCGCGTACGACGAGCTGGTGACCCGGGCGCGACAGACGTCGTTCCTGGTGCCCGGGCTGGAGCTGGCGATCCGCGACGAGCGCCCGCTGGCCTCGGGCGGAGACCCGGTGGAGGAGCGGTTCCGCCACGAGGGCGGCATCACCGAGTTCTGCGAGTTCCTCGCCCCCGACGACAAGGTGACCGACGTCATCCGGCTGCGCGGGACCGGACACTTCACCGAGACCGTGCCGGTGCTCGACGACCAGGGCCACATGACGCCGCAGGACGTCGAGCGGGCGCTCGACGTCGACGTCGCGCTGCGCTGGGGCACCGGGTACGAGACCGAGCTGCGGTCGTTCGTCAACATCATCGCCACCCCGAAGGGCGGCACCCACGTCGCTGGCTTCGAGCGGGGCCTCACCGCGGCGCTCAACGACGCCCTCAAGGCCAGCCGGACCCTGAAGTCCGGCGAACCCGACGTGCTCAAGGAGGACGCGCTGGAGGGCCTGACCGCCGTGGTGACGGTCCGGCTGGCGGAGCCGCAGTTCGAGGGGCAGACCAAGGAGGTGCTCGGCACGCCGGCGGTGCGCCGCATCGTCACCCGGGTCGTCGCCGCCGAGCTCGGCCGGTTCCTCACCAGCAGCCGGCGGTGTGACCGGCCGCAGGCGCGGGCCGTTCTCGACAAGGTCGCCAGTGCGGCGCGCGCCCGCATCGCGGCGCGGCAGCACCGCGACACGCAGCGCCGCAAGAACGCGCTGGAGTCCAGCGCGCTGCCGGCGAAACTGGCCGACTGCCGCAGCAGTGATCTCGACCGCTGCGAGCTGTTCATCGTCGAGGGTGACTCCGCGCTCGGCACGGCCAAGCTCGCCCGCGACTCGGAGTACCAGGCGCTGCTGCCGATCCGCGGCAAGATCCTCAACACGCAGAAGGCGTCGGTCGCGGACATGCTGAAGAACGCCGAGTGCGGTTCGATCATCCAGGTGGTCGGTGCCGGCAGCGGCCGCACCTTCGACGTCGACCAGGTCCGCTACGGCAAGGTCATCTTCATGGCCGACGCAGACTCCGACGGCGCCCACATCCGCTGTCTGCTGGCGACGCTGTTCTTCCGCTACATGCGGCCGCTGATCGAGGTCGGACGCGTCTATTCCGCCGTACCCCCGTTGCACCGCATCGAGCTGGCGAACCCCAGGAAGGGCATGGACCCCTACCTGTACACGTACTCCGACGTCGAGCTGCAGCGGAAGCTGGCGGAGCTGGCGAAGAAGGGCGTGCGCTGGAAGGAGCCGGTGCAACGCTACAAGGGGCTGGGGGAGATGGACGCCGACCAGCTCGCCGAGACGACGATGGACCCGCGGCGGCGCACGTTGCGCCGTATCACCGCCGCCGACGCCGACGCCGCCGCGGAGGTGTTCGACCTGCTCATGGGCACCGACGTGGC
>JALYMZ010000117.1 GCA_030773435.1 Actinomycetota bacterium
CCCCCGCCGAGCGGCTCGAGCACCGGCTGCGGCCGCTGTCCGCGGGGGTCGCCGTACCGCTGTTCGCGCTGGCGGCGGCCGGCGTGACCGTCACCGGCGGGCTGGCCGTCTTCGCCGACCCGGTAGCGGTCGGCGTGGTCGTCGGGCTGGTCGCCGGCAAGACCGTCGGCGTACTCCTCGGCGGCTATCTGACGGCGCGCTGGACCCGCGCCGAGCTCAGCCCGGAGCTGGAGTGGCGCGACATCGCCGGGGTGTCGATGCTCAGCGGGGTCGGTTTCACCGTGTCGCTGCTGATCGCGGAGCTGGCGTTCCCCGCCGACCGGGCCGCCACCGCCAAGGCCGGCGTGCTGGCCGGGTCGCTGGTCGCGGCCGGCGCGGCCGCGGTGATGCTGCGCGCCCGGCACCACGCGTACCGCCGCCTGGCCGCCCGGCCCGCCGAGGAACCGGCCGACGAACACGCAGGCGAGGACATCGAGGACCCGGACGGCGACACGACACGCGACGTCTCCGGGCATTGATCGGCCCGCCACGGCGGGCCGTCGTCTAGGGTCGGGTCACGGCGTCCGCGAGGCCGTGCGCGACGTGCGGAGGAGGAGCAGCGACGTGTCCACGCAGCACCAGGTGACCGAGCCGACCGTCGGCCGCCTCGCGGTCGAGGCCAGCCGCGACCTCTCGGCGCTCATCCGCTACGAGATCGCCCTCGCCAAGTCCGAGCTACGGGTCAGCGTCAAGGCCGGCGGCCTCGGCCTCGGCCTGCTCGCCGTGGCGGCGCTGTTCGGGCTGCTGGCGCTCGTGCTGCTGTCGTTCGCGTTCGTCTACTTCGTCGACCTCATCCCCGGCGTCAACCTCCCGGTCAGCTTCCTCATCGTCTTCGCCGTCTACCTCGTCATCGCGGCGGTCCTCGCGCTGCTCGGCCAGCGCAAGGTGAAGCAGGTCCGCGCGCCGGAGCGCACCATCACCCAGGCCCAGCGCAGCAAGGAGATCCTGCCCGGCAAGGGTCCCGCGCGGACCTCCGAGATCCGCGCGGGGGACGCGCGCTGATCGACGTCACCGTCGAGGTGGCGGGGCCGTGGCGGCACCGCTACGTCGCCGCAAACGGCGCCCGGTTCCACGTCGCCGAAGCCGGGCCGGCCGACGGCCCGCTGGTGCTGCTGCTGCACGGCTTCCCAGAGTTCTGGTGGGCGTGGCGTCGGCAGCTTCCGGTCTTGGCCGCCCTGCGGTATCGCGCGGTCGCCATGGACCTGCGCGGCTACGGCGGCAGCGACAAGACCCCCCGCGGCTACGACCCCGCCACCCTGTCGCGCGACGTGGTCGGTGTGGTCCGGTCGCTGGGTGCCCGTCGGGCGGTGCTCGTCGGCCAGAGCTGGGGTGCCTACATCGCCTGGACCACCGCGGCCCTGCACCGGTCACTGGTGCGCGGGCTCGCGGCGGTGGCGGCTCCGCACCCGCTGGCGATGCTGTCGCGCCCGCCGCTCGGGCTGGTCCACCACCTGCTGTCGATGCAGCCGCCGGTGCTGCCGGAGCGCCGCATCATGGCCGACCAGGCCGTGTACGTCGAGACGCTGCTGCGCCGCTGGTCGGCACCGGGCTCGGGGTTCCCCGACGCCGAGGCGGCCGGGCGCTACCGCGGGGCCATGTCGGTGTGGCCGTCGCCGCACTGCGCGCTGGAGTACCACCGCTGGGTCGTCCGGTCGCGGCTGCGCCGGGACGGCCGGTGGTTCGTCGACGCGATGCGGCGGCCGGTGACCGCGCCGGTGCTGGAGGTCGTGGGCGCGCACGATCCCGTCGTACGCCGGGCGCAGCTGGCCCGGTCTCCCGTCCACGTCGACGCTCCGTACGCCGTACACACCGTCGACGACGCCGGGCACTTCCCGCACGAGGAGCAGCCGGAGCAGGTCAACGCGGTGCTGCTGGAGTGGCTGCAGCAGCTCCCGAAGGGCTAGCCGGCGCAGTCGCCGGTGTCGACCACTGTCGTGGCGCCGCGACCGGCGCGCGCGGTGCCTCGCACCTGCTCGGCGGTGAGGGCGTAGCCGGTCTGCGCGTCGGAGATCGACGCGGCGAAGATGACGCCGTAGACCCGGCCACGCGGGGAGATCAGCGGGCCACCGGAGTTGCCGGGGCGTACGTCGGCGTACAGCGCGAACACCTGCCGGGTGACCATCCCGCGGCCGTAGATGTCGGGGCTGCGCAGCGACTGCTCGGAGCGGATCCGGGCGGGCTCGGCGTCGAACGGGCCGTTCTCGGGGTAGCCGAGCACCGCCGCCGGGTCTCCGCTGTCGGCACCGGCGGCGAACCGCAGCGGCGCACCGGGCAGCCCCGGCACGTGCAGCACCGCGACGTCGAGGTCCTCGTCGTAGACGACGACCCGCGCGGGCAGTGTCTCCTCCGCGGTCACCACCTCCGGCTCCTCGACGCCGGCGACCACGTGCGCGTTGGTCATGACCCGCTGCCGCGCGTAGACGAACCCGCTCCCCTCCACGCTGCGCCCGCAGTCTCCCGCGGTGCCGAGGATCTTCACCACGCTGTCGGCAGCCGCGGAGAGCTGCGGGTCACGCAGGATGCGGCGGGTAGGCCGGTCCACCGGCACGATTCGCTCCGGCACGAACGGCTCGAGGTAGCGCGGGAAGATGCTCTGGTCCACCACGTCGCTGAACGCGTTGAGGACCTGGTCGGCGTCGCCCGGCAGCACCGCGTCGACGGTGCGGAGCACGGCCGAGGACTGGACCAGGCGGTTCAGGGCCGGGATCTGCGCCCCGAGTACCGCCACGCCCAGCGCCCACGCGACGACCAGCGCCGCAGCGGCCGACAGCACCGCGACGTCGAGGTCCTCGTCGTAGACGACGACCCGCGCGG
>JALYMZ010000118.1 GCA_030773435.1 Actinomycetota bacterium
CCGTAGCCGGCCGCCGCCGTCGCCGGCACCGGACCGCCGAGGCCCAGTCATCGGGCGCACACCCCGACGACCGCGACCCGCAGCCGCTCGACGCCACCGTGGGTCGGCTGGTGGCCGAGCAGGGCTGGGCGACCGACGTGGCCGTGCACGCTTTGTTCGGCCGCTGGCCCGACGTGGTGGGAGCCGAGGTCGCCGAGCACTGCCGCCCCGAGCGCTACGCCGACGGCCGGCTCAGTGTGCGTGCCGACTCCACGGCGTGGGCCACCCAGCTGCGGCTGCTGGCGCCGAGTGTCGTACGCCGGATCGCCGAGGAGCTCGGTGACGGCACGGTGACCCGGATCGAGGTCCGCGGCCCGACCCAGCCGAGCTGGCGCAAGGGGCCGCGCGCGGTCCGCGACGGGCGTGGTCCCCGCGACACCTACGGCTGAGGCCCGGCGGACCGCCGGCAGCAGGCGGTTTCGCCGACGTAGGCCCGTATGGGGACACCACACCGGCGGTGCTCGCGGCTCTGAACGCTGCTCGCGGGCCGCACAGGGCCGGTCTGGCCGGGATCCGGCCCGGTTGCTGTGGACGGCGCCCCCTTCCGCGCCCTGGACCCGGTATACTTCGGGTGTTGTCCTAGACCGCTCCCCCATCCGGGTCGCCGAGCGTGGCGGAGGTCCTCGAGGGCCCGTCCGGGTGCCGGTGAGGAGCGGTTTCGCGTGTCATGGGATCCAGTGGAGGTCTTCGGGGTGACGGCTCCCGAGCCGACCGGTCCGCACGTGTCGGTGGCCGGCGACGTGCCGGCGCCGACGACGGTCGGTACGGCGGACCCGCCGGCGTACGACGCGAGCGCGATCCAGGTGCTGGAGGGGCTGGACGCGGTCCGCAGGCGCCCGGGCATGTACATCGGGTCCACCGGGGAGCGCGGCTTGCACCACCTGGTCTACGAGGTGGTCGACAACTCCGTCGACGAGGCGCTGGCAGGCCACTGCGACCGGATCGAGATCTCGCTGCTGCCGGACGGCGCGGTGCGGGTCGTCGACAACGGCCGCGGCATCCCGGTCGACGATCACCCGGTGGAGAGGAAGCCCGCGGTCACCGTCGTGCTGACCATGCTGCACGCCGGCGGCAAGTTCGGCGGTGGCGGGTACAAGGTGTCCGGCGGGCTGCACGGTGTCGGCGTGTCCGTGGTCAACGCGCTGTCCAGCCGGCTCGAGGTGGAGATCAAGCGGGACGGCTACCGCTGGACCCAGTCGTTCACCTTCGGCGTGCCGGAGGGTCCGCTGCAGCGGCACGAGCGCACCGACGAGACCGGCACCGCGACGACCTTCTGGGCCAGCCCCGACATCTTCGAGACCACGGCGTACTCCTTCGAGACGCTGGCCGGCCGGTTCCGTGAGATGGCGTTCCTCAACAAGGGTCTGGAGATCGTCGTACGCGACGAGCGTCCCGGGACCGACGTCATCGCAGAGGCCGTGGACGACCCCTCCGTTGCCGAACCGCTCGACCAGGGTCCCGACGGCGTGCACGAGTCGGCGCGCGGGGGGCTGGAGCGGCGGTTCCGCTACGACCGCGGGCTGATCGACTACGTCGACCACCTCAACGGGCACAAGGAGCCGCTGCACCCGAGCGTGATCGCGTTCGAGGCCGAGGACAGCGCGTCGGGGCTCAGCCTCGAGGTCGCCATGCAGTGGAACACCTCGTTCACCGAGTCGGTGCACACCTTCGCCAACACGATCAACACCCACGAGGGCGGCACGCACGAGGAGGGCTTCCGCGCGGCGCTGACCGGGCTGGTGAACACCTGGGGCGAGGAGTGGAACCTGGTCAAGCGGCGCGAGGACCGGCTCTCCGGCGACGACGTGCGGGAGGGTCTCACCGCGATCGTGTCGGTGAAGCTGGCCGAGCCGCAGTTCGAAGGGCAGACCAAGTCCAAGCTCGGCAACACCGAGGCCAAGTCGTTCGTGCAGAAGGTCGTCTACGAGCGACTCGGCGAGTGGTTCGAGAAGAACCCGGGCGAGGGCAAGGACATCGTGCGCAAGGGCATCGCCGCGGCGACCGCCCGGGTGGCCGCCCGCAAGGCCCGCGACCTGGCCCGCAACCGCAAGGGCCTGCTCGGCGGCGGCGGACTTCCCGGCAAGCTCATCGACTGCCAGTCCACCGATCCGGGCGAGTGCGAGGTCTTCGTCGTCGAGGGCGACTCCGCCGGCGGATCGGCGCGCGGTGGTCGCGACCCGCGGGTGCAGGCGATCCTGCCGATCCGCGGGAAGATCCTCAACGTCGAACGCGCCCGCATCGACCGGGTGCTGGCGAACACCGAGGTGCAGGCGATCATCTCCGCTCTCGGAACGGGCATCCACGAAGACTTCGACATCGCGAAGTGCCGCTACCACAAGATCGTGCTGATGGCGGACGCCGACGTCGACGGTCAGCACATCCGCACGCTGCTGCTCACGCTGCTGTTCCGGTTCATGAAGCCGCTGATCGAGGCCGGCTACGTCTACCTTGCGCAGCCGCCGCTCTACCGCATCCGCTGGAATCACCCGTACGAGCACGAGTTCGCCTACTCCGACCGCGAGCGCGACGCCTTGACCGCCGCCGGTCAGCAGGCGGGCAAGAGGCTGCCCAAGGACAACGCGGTGCAGCGCTACAAGGGACTCGGTGAGATGAACCCCGAGGAGCTGTGGGATACCACGATGGACCCGGCCAACCGGGTGCTGCTGCAGGTCACCCTCGACGACGCCGCCCAGGCCGACGAGATCTTCTCGGTGCTGATGGGAGAAGACGTCGAGCAGCGCCGCAGCTTCATCCAGCGCAACGCCAAGGACGTGCGGTTCCTCGACATCTGAGCCCAGCCTCCAGAGACCGAGCTGCCGAGACAGCAGCCCTCCCCGTCGTACGCCGTAGAGGACCCCCACCGTGACCGACGATACGACTCCCACCCCGCTCGGGCACGCCCCGCTGGGCCCCGACCCCGACGGCCCCACCAGCCGGATCGAGCCGGTCGAGCTGCAGCTGGAGATGCAGCGCTCCTACATCGACTACGCGATGGCGGTCATCGTGGGCCGTGCGCTGCCCGACGTGCGCGACGGCCTCAAGCCGGTGCACCGCCGCGTCCTCTACGCCATGTACGACGGGGGGTACCGGCCCGACCGCGGCTTCTCCAAGTGCTCGCGCGTGGTGGGTGACGTGATGGGTCAGTACCACCCGCACGGTGACACCGCGATCTACGACACGCTGGTCCGGCTCGCGCAGCCGTGGGTGATGCGTGCGCCGCTGGTGGCGGGTCAGGGCAACTTCGGCTCCCCGGGCAACGACCCGGCCGCGGCGATGCGCTACACCGAGTGCAAGATGGCGCCGCTGGCCATGGAGATGGTCCGCGACATCGAGCAGGAGACCGTCGACTTCCGCCCGAACTACGACGGCCGCAGCCAGGAGCCGGTGCTGCTGCCCAGCCGGTTCCCGAACCTGCTCGTCAACGGCTCCGCCGGCATCGCGGTCGGCATGGCCACCAACATCCCGCCGCACAACCTGCGCGAGGTCGCCGACGGGGTGCAGTGGGCGCTCGACCACCCGGAGGCCTCGCGGGAGGAGCTGCTGGCGGCCCTGATGGAGCGGATCCAGGGTCCGGACTTCCCGACCCACGGCCTGATCGTCGGGCGGCAGGGCATCGAGCAGGCCTACCGCACCGGTCGGGGCTCAATCACGACGCGTGCGGTCGTCGACGTCGACGAGGACGCCCGCGGCCGCGCCACGCTGGTGATCACCGAGCTGCCGTACCAGGTGAACCCCGACAACCTGGCGCTGAAGATCGCCGAGCTCGCCGACGCCGGCAAGGTGCAGGGTATCGCCGACGTCCGCGACGACTCCTCCTCGCGCACCGGGCAGCGGCTGGTGGTCGTGCTGAAGCGGGACGCGGTAGCGCGGGTGGTGCTCAACAACCTGTACAAGCACACCCAGCTGCAGGACACGTTCGGGTGCAACATGCTGGCGCTGGTCGACGACGTGCCGCGGACGCTGAGCCTCGACCAGTTCGTCTCGCACTGGATCGCCCACCAGATCGAGGTCGTCCAACGGCGTACCCGCTTCCGGCTGCGCAAGGCCGAGGAGGACGCGCACGTCTACCGCGGGTTGGTGCGCGCGCTAGACGCGCTCGACGAGGTGATCGCGCTGATCCGGGGGTCGCAGACCGCGGAGGAGGCGCGCGACGGGCTGATGACGCTGCTGGCGATCGACGAGGTCCAGGCGCGAGCGATCCTCGACATGCAGCTGCGCAAGCTGGCCGCGCTGGAGCGGCAGGCGATCGTGGACCGGCTGGGCGAGCTCGAGCGGCTCATGGCCGACCTGCAGGACATCCTGGCCAGCGAGTCCCGCCAGCGGCAGATCATCAGCTCCGAGCTCGCCGCCATCGTCGACAAGTACGGCAACGACCGCCGCACCCGGCTCGTCGCCGCCGACGGCGACATGTCCATGGAGGACCTGATCCCCGACGAGGACGCCGTCGTCACGATCACGCGTGGCGGCTACGCCAAGCGCACGAAGACCGACCTGTACCGGGTGCAGCGCCGCGGCGGGAAGGGGGTGCGAGGGGCGGCGCTGAGGGGCGACGACGTCGTCGAGCACTTCTTCGCCACGACGCTGCACCACTGGATCCTGTTCTTCACCACGGCCGGCCGGGTCTACCGGACCAAGGCCTACACGCTGCCGGAGGCGCCGCGCGACGCCAAAGGCGGCCACGTCGCGGGGCTGCTGTCGTTCCAGCCGGACGAGCAGATCGCGCAGGTCCTGGCCATTCGCGACTACCAGCAGAGTGCCTACCTCGTGCTGGCGACCCGCTGCGGCCAGGTCAAGAAGACCGCCCTGACGGCGTACGACTCGCCACGCCAGGCCGGTGTCATCGCGATCAACTTCCGCGAGGACGACGACGCGTTGATCGGCGCAGAGCTGGTCAGCGCCGACGACGACCTGCTGCTGGTCTCGCGCAAGGCCCAGGCGATCCGGTTCCGCGCCGACGACAACCAGTTGCGGCCGATGGGGCGGGCGACGTCTGGGGTGACCGGGATGAAGTTCCGTCCCGGTGACGAGCTGCTGTCGATGTCGGTGATCCGGGCCGACGAGATCGCCGCCGAGTCGGCCGCGGAGGAGGAGGCGCCGGACACCGGTCAGTACGTCTTCACGGTCACCGACGGCGGCTTCGCGAAGCGCAGCAACGTCAGCGAGTACCGGCTGCAGGGGCGAGGCGGGCTGGGGATCAAGGCGATGAAGCTGCACGACGACCGGGGCTCGCTGGTGGGCGCGATCGTGGTGGGCGAGCACGACGAGGTGCTGGCGATCCGGGCCAGCGGACAGGTCACGCGCAGCGTCGCCGGTGACGTTCCGGTCAAGGGCCGTGACACCATGGGGGTGCGGTTCGTCGGGGTGGCGAGCGACGACCCGGTAGTGGCGATCGCCCGCAACGCCGAACGTCTCGTCGAGGAGGCCCTCGACGACGCGGGCGCCGCCGCGGCGTCCGCGAACGACGCCGCCGTGGCGGCGGAGGTGGGCGAGGCCACTGCCCCGGTGGTGATGGACGACAGCCAGGAGGCGTCTGATGAGTGACCGTCGACCGGACCCGAGCGGCCCGCTGGCGCCGCCGCGGTCGCTGGGTTCGCGGCCACCTGACGATGCGGCAGCCGACGAGCGCTCGGCACGCGACGACGCGGCCGACGAGCGCGCGCGGTCCCGGCAGGACGAGACCACGCAGGTGATCGCGCGCAGCGAGGGACAGGCGCCACCACGGCCGCCGCAGGACGACCCGCAGTGGCGTGGTGAGCAGCCGCCGCAGGCCGGCCC
>JALYMZ010000119.1 GCA_030773435.1 Actinomycetota bacterium
GAACCGCACCGTCCCGCCGTCCGCCGCCGCCGCCGGCCTGATCGCCCGGTCGGACGCGGCCCGGTCGGTCAACGAGGCGCCGGCCGGGGACCGCGGCTACCTGCGCAGCGCGGTGGACGTCGCCGGCCCTGCGGCGCTCACCGACGTCACCACCCTCGCCACGGCCGCCCGCGGGCTGGCCGGCGCCGAGTTCGGCGGGCTGTTCACCGCCGGCCGGTTCAGCGACGCGGACCGGGCGACGCTCGACGACGCCGGGGTCAACCCGTTCGTCGTCGGCTTCGACGGGGTGCAGCTGTACGGCTTCTCCGGCCTGCCCGTAGGCAGCTTCCTGACGAACACGCGGCTACGGATGGCGCTGACCGCCCGGCTCAACGCCCTCGCCCAGCAGTTCGTCTTCCGCACGATCAACGACGAGACGCGTGGGGCGCTGCGGGACGTGCTGCTCGCCGAGCTCGACCGGGAGTACAAGGCCGGGCAGCTGTACGGCGACACGGCCGAGGAGGCCTACGACGTCGTGGTGCCGGACGACCCGGTCGCCGCGCAGCAGGGCCGGCTGGTCGCTGTCGCGTCGTACGTGCCCGGGCCGTTCGCGGAGCGGGTCGAGATCCACCTGCAGGCGCTGTCGATCCCGACCGCCCCGGCTGTCTGAGAGGACCCCGATGACCACTCCGCAGCGCGCGAGCACGAAGCGGCACTTCCGCGTCCGCGTGTCGATCGACGGCGTCAGCCTCGGCGTGTTCGACCGGCGCACGGGCGGCGGGACGTCGGCGGAGAACGGCAAGCACACGCCCGGGTCGGCGCCGTCGACCCGGGTGATGCTGGGCGGGCCGCGGACGACGGAGGACGTCACGGTCAGCCGCGACTTCGTGCACAACCGCGACCACGACCTGATCCGCCGGTTCCGCCCGCGGTGCGGCCTGGCCGACATGACGGTCACCCAGGTGCCGCTGGACAAGGACGGCCGCGAGTTCGGCCGGCCGGAGGTGTGGCGGGGTGTGCTGCAGCAGATCGGCCCGCCGGAGTACGACAGCGACAGCAACGACGCGGCCGACTTCGAGATCGTCATGACGGCCGACGGGGACCCGGCGTGACGTCGGCGCGGCGCAGCCTGCGCGACCGGCTCGACGCGGCCCGCCGGGAGGCCTACGTCGACCTGGCCTGCCCGGCGCCGTTCGACGGCTGGTACGTCCGGTGCCGCGCGCTGACCGCCGAGGAGATCAGCACCGCGGGCAGCCGGCACGAAGGCAAGCCGGACGCTGCGGTGCACTCGAACATCGACGCCCTGGTCCTCACCTGCCTGGGCGTGTGGGAGGAGCTCGACGGCCAGGGCGTCAGCCCGATCGACGGCTTCACCGGCCGGGTCGACCTCCGGAGCGGCGCGCTCACCGGAACGCTCCCGACGTTCTCCAGCCCGGAGCTCGCCGAGGCGCTGGAGGTCGAGCCGACCGCCGAGGCGGTCGTCCGGCAGCTGCTGGCGCACCCGTCGGACGCCGCGCTGCTGCAACCCGGCGAAGCCCTCGTTGACTTCTCCATGAACAGCAACGAGAAGGTGACACGGGCCGCTCGGGGAAACTGACCGGCGACCCCGCCCTGGAAGCGGCGGCGGTCGCGCTCGCCCTTGGCCACTGGCCGTTCCCGGTGCCGCTGCTCGAGATGGACGGCGACGACTGGCTGCTCGCCGTGCACGTCATGGAACGCGCCGCGGCGCTGCGCTGGCCTCAGGAGGTCTGAGTCGTGGCCCTGACTGAGATCGGCGCTCGCCTGCGGCTCGTCGGCGCCGGCGCGTTCGGCCGGGACGCGCGCGGCGTGGCCAGGGACGTCGGCGGCATCGCTACGCAGGCTGACCGGGCCGACCGGAAGCTCACCGGGCTGCAGCGGGCCAGCCGTCTCGCCTCCGGAGGGATACGTGGGCTGGCCTCGGCCGCCCCCGCCGCCGCGGCAGGTGTCGGCTTCGCCGCAGTGGCCGTCGCGGGGCTGTCGTGGAAGGTGCTCCAGCTCGCCACGGACGCTGGTGAGACGGCGTCGAAGTTCCAGACCGTCTTCGGCGACGCCGCTCCCCGAGTCGCGCAGTACATCGCCAAGGTGAACTCCGAGTTCGGCGTGACGACGAAGTCGCTGCAGGACGCGACGGCGATGTTCGGCGTGTTCGGGCAGTCCGCTGGTCTGCCGACCCGTGACCTCGCCGCGTTCTCCACCGGGCTGGCGCAGGCCGCCTTGGACCTCGGGTCGTTCTACAACGTGGACACGGAGGAGGCGTTCGCCGCGCTGTCCTCCGGCCTGTCCGGGGAGAGTGAGCCGCTCAAGCGCTTCGCCATCTTCATGAGCGACGCGAACCTCAACGCCCTCGCGCTGGCGAAGGGGCTGGGCAAGACCACGCAGCAGATGACCGAGGGCGAGAAGATCGCGCTGCGCGGCCAGTTCATCCTCGCCAACCTGGGCAAGGCGCAGGGGGACCTGGGGCGCACGTCCGGCGGGCTGGCGAACCAGCAGCGGGCGCTGCGCAACCGGCTCGAGGAGACGGGCACGATCCTCGGGAAGGCGTTGCTCCCCGGTGCCACTCGGGTCGCTACAGCGCTGAACGGGCAACTCCGGCCGGCGATGGAGTCGCTGCGCGCGGCGTCGCCCGGCATCGAGCGGTCGGTGTCCCGAGCCGCGGAGGGTCTGATCCGCTTCGGTGGCGCGCTGGTAGCTGCTGGCCGCGCCGGCGGTCTGCGGGGTGTGGTCGCGGAGGTGGATCGGCTGACCGGGGCCGGTGGAGGGCTGGTCAGCCGCTTCCAGACATTCATGACGACCGCCCGGAACGTCGGCGTGGTGCTGCGCGACGTCGCCTGGCCGACCGCGGAGCGCCTGGCTCGGCTGTTCGGGGCTGCGATGGGCTTCGCGGCGAACCACACTCGCGTCGCTTACTACGCCCTGGGCATCTTCCTGGCCCGCGCCAGGCTGCTGGCGGTCGCCCGCGCTGCGGTGATCGGCTACGCGGTGGCGAGCGGGATCGCTGCGGCGGCGACTGGGCGGCACACGACGGCGACGACGCTGAACGCTGCGGCGACGCGGGCGCAGACGGTGGCGCACGTGGCGGGGAACGTGGCGCTGCGAGTTGGCGCTGTGTCGATGGCGGCGTGGACCGCGGCGACGAGGCTGGCGACGGTGGCGGCGAAGGCTGGGCGGATCGCTGCGGCGGCGATGTGGCTGGCCGCGACTGGCCCTGTCGGTGTTGCTGTGCTCGCCATCGGCGGGGCGGTCATCGCGGTCAAGAACCTCTACGACCGGTTCGAGTCGGTCCGGCGGGTCCTGGACGGCGTCTGGGGTGCTGTCCAGCGGGTCGTTGAGTGGGTCGGGCGGATCGACTTCCCGGGCTTGCCGTCCTGGCTGGGCGGCGGCGGTGACAACAGGCCTCCCGGCCGGTACGCCGGCGGGCCGATGACCCCCGGTCGCCCGTATCTCGTCGGGGAGTACCGGCCCGAGGTGGTCGTGCCGACCATGCCCAGCCGCGTCATCCCGTCGGTGCCCGCTGCGCAAGCGCAGGGCCTGGCCGGCGGGCAGCCCGTCGTCATCCACGTCACGTCGGTGCTCGACGGTCGGGAGATCGGCCGGAGCACCGTTCGCTACCTGCAGGACCAGCAGGCCCGCCGGTGACCCGGCAGGCCCGGCTGCTGCAGGTCGACCCGCGCGGCACCGCGCTGGTGTTCGACCTGGAGCCGTCGCAGGTGACCGAGGGCGGTCTGGTCGGCGGGTGGGAGGAGGTTCCCCACCCGAAGCGGCCGGCGTCGACGGAGTACCGCGGCCAGCCGCTGCGCACGTTGAGCATCGACGTGCTGTTCGACGGGTGGCGGGCGCAGCGGCCCGTCGAGGCGCAGCTGCGGGTGCTGCGCATCTGGGGCAGCATCCCGCGGGGCCGCCGCGAGCCGCCGGTGCTGCGGTTCGAGTACGCGAACTACGGCATGTTCCGCTGGGTGGTGAACGGGCTGGAGTGGGGCGACAGCCTGCGCCGGTTCGACCAGCAGCGGGTCCGGCAGGCGGTGACGGTGCAGCTGCTGGAGTACCGCGACGTCGAGGTCCGTCCCAGCCCGGCCCGGCGGGCCGTCCCG
>JALYMZ010000120.1 GCA_030773435.1 Actinomycetota bacterium
GCCGAGCACCGCCAGGCAGCCGGCGGTGGCCGTCCACGCCCGCCACCCGCACAGCGGCACCGGCGGCAACCCGTGGGCCCGCCCGCCGCGCTGGTGGTAGCGGGCACCGCCGCGCAGCCTGCGTTCCAGCACGAGGATCGCGACCGCGAACAGCAGCACGAGCACCGCCAGCTGCGTGGCCGCGTGCCGGTCGAACGACCCCTTCCACACCTGGTAGACCCCCACCGACACCGTCTGCACCCCGAAGTAGCGGACCGTGGCGAAGTCGGTCAGCGTCTCCATCATCACCAGTGCCAGACCGGCGGCGAGCGACGGCCGGGCCAGCGGCAGCACCACCCGCCACACCGCCCGGCGACGGGTCGCGCCGAGAGTCCGCGCGGCGTCGTACGTGGGCGGTGCCTGCTCCAGCCACGCCGTGCGGGCGAGCAGGTAGACGTAGGGGTAGAGCGTGAGCGTGAGTACGGCGACCGCCACCGGCAGCGAGCGCACCTCGGGGAACCACACCGCGGCGCCGAACGCGGCCCGCAACCCGCTCTGCACCGGCCCCGGGTAGTCGAACACTGACAGAAAAACGAACCCGAGGACGTAGGCCGGCATCGCCAGCGGGAGCACCAGCAGCCAGGCGAGGACCCCGCGTCCGGGGAAGCGGTGGGCGGTGACCAGCCAGGCCAGGCCGCCGCCCACGACGAGAGTGCCGACCCCGACCCCGAGCAGCAGCGCGACCGTGGTGACCACCATCTCGGCGAGCTGCGGCGGCCAGCCGGCCGAGCGCCGGCCGTCCGCCGGCGCCAGCGCCTCGACGACCACGGCGACCACCGGGACGGCCACCAGCACCGCGGCGGCTACCGCGAGGGCCGCCCAGCCCGGACGTCCGGCCGACCGCCGCCACGGTGCCGCCCATGTCGTCGCGCCCGGCGCGCTCACTCGTAGCCGGCTTCCGCCATCAGCCGCACCGCCTCGGCGTTGAGGTCGCCGTAGGCTGCGGCGTTGATCGGCTCGTAGTCGAACCGGCCGAACCCGGCGATGAGCGCGGTCGGCTGCACCGCGGGGTTCACCGGGTACTCGTGGTTGCCGTCGACGAAGCTGTTCTGGCCCTGGGTCGCGAGCCACTCGATCAGCCGCCGGGCCAGGCCGGGGTTGTCCGACTGAGCGACCACGCCGGCGCCGGAGATGTTCACGTGCACCCCGCGGCCCTGCTGGTTGGCCCAGTACGGCCGCACCGACAGGTCCGGGTCCTCCTCGAGCAGCCGCGCCAGGTAGTAGTGGTTCGCGAGCGCGACGTCGCACCCGCCGGCGTCCACGGTCTCCAGCAGCTCGATGTCGGTGGACACGATGTCGACGTCGTTGGCCACCCAGCCGGCCACGATGTCGCGTGCACCCGCGTAGCCGTGCGCGTCGATCAGGCTGGCGACCAGGGACTGGGTGTACGGCGACGTCGAGTCGCGCATGCACAGCCGGCCGCGCCAGCGCGGGTCGGCCAGGTCGGCGTACGTCTCCACCGGGTCGAATTCCCCCGGGTCTACCCGCTCGGGGTTGTACATCACGGTGCGCGCCCGCATGCTCAGCCCGATCCAGCGGTCCTGCGGGTCCCGCAGCCCGCGCGGCACCGCCTCGTCGAGCCGGCGGGACTGCACCGGCATCAGCATGCCGTCCTCGGCGGCGAGCCACAGGTTGCCGGCGTCGACGGTCATGAACACGTCGGCCGGGGTGTCCTCACCCTCGGCCCTGATCCGCTCCAGCAGCTCGGCGTCCCCGCCGTAGAGGAACTCGACCGAGATCCCGGTGTCGTCGGCGAAGTCCCGGAACGCCTGCTCGAGGTCGTAGTGGCGCCCGGAGTAGACGCTGACCACGTCGCGCTCGCCGGCGGAGACGATGCCGCAGCCGGCGGCGGCCAGGCAGGCGGACACCGCGGTGGCCGCCGCTGCCGCGCGGGTGAACCCTCTCATCACTGCCCTTCGGAGGAGGTCCGGGAGCCGGTCGGCTTGCCTCATCGGCCAAAAACAAGATAAGCCTACCCTAACTAGCCAGAACTGGGGCCGGCGGTCCCGGCCGCCGGAACGACGAGAGGACGCTCATGCGAAGAGTTCGACCAGCCAGCCTGCTGTTCGCCGCGGTCACGTCGGTGGGACTGCTGGCCAGTGGCTGCGGCGGTGACGACGGCGCCGACGTCCGCGAGATCGATGGGGGCACGCAGTCCGGCTCCGGGTCCGGGTCCGGTTCCGGCTCGGAGGACCACGGCTCCGGCTCGGAGGACCACGGCTCCGGTTCGGAGACCGCCTCAGAGTGAGCCGGCTCCCGGCCGACAGCGCCGACCTCGTCGTCCTCGGCGCGGGCCCGGCCGGCCTCGCCGCCGCCTGGCGGGCCGCTCGGGCGGGGCTGTCCACGGTGCTGCTCGAGCGCGCCGCCGCGGTCGGCGGGATGGCGGGCAGCTTCGAGGTGGCCGGTACCCGCGTCGACCTCGGCAGCCACCGGCTGCACGCGAGCATCGACCCGCGCATTCTCGCCGACCTGACCGGGTTGCTCGGCAGCGACCTGCAGCTGCGTCGGCGCAACGGCCGACTACGGG
>JALYMZ010000121.1 GCA_030773435.1 Actinomycetota bacterium
GCACGGCCACGCTCGCGGTCGCCTACACCGAGCCCGACCGCGGCCTGCTGTCGGTGCACGCCGGCAGCGCCTGCGCCGCGGAGGCCCACGACGAATGGTTCACGCCCGCGGCGGCGCAGGTCTCCGCCGCTCCTCGGTAGCGCTCCGGCGGTCAGGCGTCCCGCTGCTGCCACCACTGCAGCAGCTCCTGGCGGGCGCGCTCCTCACCGAGGGGCCCGTGCTCGATGCGCAGCTCCAACAGGTGCCGCCAGGCCGCTCCGACCAACGGGCCCGGCTCGAGGCCGAGGACGGCCATGATCTGCCGGCCGTCGAGGTCGGGCCGGATCGCCTTTAGCTCCTCCTCCTCGCCGAGCCGGGCTATCCGCCGCTCGAGGTCGTCGTAGGCCCGGCGCAGCCGCTCGGCCTTACGCCGGTTGCGGGTGGTGCAGTCGGCGCGGGTCAGCACGTGCAGCCGCTCCAGCTGGTCGCCGGCGTCACGCACGTAGCGGCGTACGGCGGAATCGGTCCACTCGCCGCTGCCGTAGCCGTGGAACCGCAGGTGCAGCTCGACCAGGTGTGCGACCGCGTCGATCTCCACGATCGAGAACCGCAGCTCCCGCATCCGCTGGCGCGCCATCTTGGCGCCCACGACGTCGTGGTGGTGAAACGTCACGCTTCCGTCGGGAAGGAACCGCCGGGTGCGCGGCTTGCCGATGTCGTGCAGCAGCGCGGCCAGCCGTACGACGAGATCGGGGGCCGGACCCAGCCGTGGCTCCAGCTGCACCGCCTGCTCCAGCACCGTCAGCGTGTGCTCGTAGACGTCCTTGTGCCGGTGGTGCTCGTCGCTTTCCAGCCGCAACGCCGGCAGCTCGGGCAGGACCTGGTCGGCGAGCCCGGTGTCGACCAGCAGCGCGAGTCCGGCACGCGGTGCCGGCGCGCAGATCAGCCGGACGAGCTCGTCACGGACCCGCTCGGCGGAGACGATCTGCAGCCGGTCCGCCATGCCCGCCATCGCACGGACGACCTCCGGCGCCACGGAGAAGCCGAGCTGGGCGGCGAACCGGGCGGCTCGCAGCATCCGCAACGGGTCGTCGGCGAACGACGACTCCGGCGTGCCCGGGGTCCGCAGGAGCCGGCCGGCGAGATCCTGCAAGCCGCCGTACGGGTCGACGAACTCGCGCCCCGGCAGCCGCAGCGCCATGGCGTTGACCGTGAAGTCCCGCCGCCCGAGATCTCCCTCGAGCGTCTCCCCGTACGCGACCAGCGGCTTGCGCGAGGTGGCCGCGTAGCTCTCGGAGCGGTAGGTGGTGATCTCAAGGGTCCACTCGGCCTTGCGGCAGCCGATCGTGCCGAAGGCTCGCCCCATGTCCCAGACCCCGTCGGCCCAGCCCGCCAGCAGCTTCTCCACCTCCTCCGGCCGGGCCGAGGTGGTGAAGTCCAGGTCCGGACCGAGCCGGTCGAGCAGGGCGTCGCGCACCGAACCCCCGACCAGCGCGATCTCGTGTCCGGCGTCGACGAAGCGGCCGCCGATCTCGTCGACCACCGGCGCGATCCGCAGCAACGACGCCACGGCGTTGCGCTGCACGTCACTGAGCCGGTGGGCCACACCGGGGGTGGCGGCGTCGGACACGGGCACCCACTCTAGGGTGCATTCGGGGGAGCGCCGGTCGGTGTGCCGGGCGGCGTTAGCATGCAGGTCGTGAGCCGCCCGGACCAGGATCTACCGTGACGGGGGGCGCCCTGGTCGTGCGGGTGCTGGGGGTCGTCGTCCTGGTCGTCAGTACCGTCCTCGGTGCGTCCGATCCGGCCACGGCGCAGTCCGTCGCGCCGACCGCGGCAAGCCACCCCGATCCCCGCGGGGACCATCGGGCCGGGGCAGCGTCGCGTCGTGCCCGCGTGCCCACGGCGCACCGCGCCGTGCCGCCGCGTCCCCCACCCCTGCGACCGGTAACCATGCACGCGATCGCGCCGCGGGTGCTCGAGCCCGGGACGCCGGTCGAGGTCACCGGGACCGTCACCAACACCGGCGAGGAGGACTGGGGTGACGTCCAGGTCGGCCTCGTCACGTCGTCGGTCCCTTTCACCACCCCAGCCGACCTCGAGGCCGCCGCGGTGGCGGCAGAACGGGATCCCCGGGCCTACATCGGCGACCGGGTGGTCGACCCCGGCACGTTCGACGACATCGGGACGATCCCGATCGGTGGGCGGGCCTCGTTCGCGTTACGGGTGCCCTTCTCCTCGCTGAGGATCAGCGGAGCGCAGGGCGTCTACTGGCTCGGCGTCCAGGTCAACGCCAACATCGTCGAGGGCCGCGCCACGGTGGCGGAGGAGCGCACCTTCATCCCGCTGCTCGATCGGAAGGGTGTGCCCGGGCAGGTGCGCGTGGCGTTGCTGTGGCCGCTGACCGGCGGCGTGCCGAAGGGCGCCGAAGGCTACCGCAACGACACGCTGGCGACCGAGTTCGCCCCCGGGGGACGGCTGCAGACGATCACCGAGATGGGAGCCTCCTCCACCGGCGTACCGGTCAGCTGGGTGCTCGACCCGGCGCTGTTGGCCGCCGCACGCGACATGGCCAACGGCTACCGGCTGCGGCCGCAGCAACGGGTGGGTCCCGCCTCGGTGCAGGCGGGTCTCGCCGCCCGGTGGCGCGACCTCGCGGTTGGCGCGCTGCGCGACGCCGAGCTGTGGGCACTGCCGTACGGCGACCCGGACGTCGCCTCGCTGGTCCACGCCCGGCTGACCGCACCCCTGTCCCGGGCGCGACGGGAGGGTTCCCGGGTCCTGGATCGACTCGACCTCGACCACCGGGCAATGCTGTGGCCGGCCGCCGGCCTGGGAGACGCCGCCATGGCCCGCGCCGGCCTCGGGGTCGGCTCCGAGGCCGCGCTGCTGTCCCGCGACTCCGTCGTCACCAGCGGGGAACCGTCCCGGCTCAGCCTCCCCGTGGGACGTAGCACGCTGCCCACGCTCGTGCAGGAGAGCACGCGGCTGCGGGCTCGGGTCAGCCCCACGCGAGACCAGACCGTGCTCACCTGGCGTCAGGAGCTCCTGGCGGTCACTGCGCTCATGGCGTTGGAGGGCGGCCCGGACAACCGCACCGCTGTCGTCGCACCGGCCCGCGAGTGGTGGCCGGACGAGCGCTGGCACGAAGCGCAGTTCTTCTCCGCACTGAACGTGCCCTGGATCGACGCCGTCCCGGCTTCCGACGTTCTCTTCGGCGCCACACCGGATCGGGCGGTCGGGGAGTCCGCGACCCGGACCGCGCAGCTGCGCTA